>JALTKC010000297.1 GCA_027076245.1 Gammaproteobacteria bacterium | reverse complement strand
TCACCTTTTCAGACTCAAGCCTCAGCTTAACCAATGAGAGCAAGGGACATGCATTCTTCACTATCGCTTATTTATCCAAGAATACAGATGGGTCAGCAAAACTGCTCAGCTATACCCCTTGGTATTCAATGGATGTAGTTAATGATCCAGGTGGTGAAAACCGGCCGCCTAAAGCGCGAATACAGTCAACCTTTAAAAAGGATGTCTCGGGACAGTTAGATGCCTCGGGTGAATTTACGGTGAATTTTCTTTTAGGCTCTTCAAGTGATAGCGATGGTTTTATAAACAAGTACAGTTATAAATTATATAAAACGGATTCGTTTACGAATAAAAGCCAATGGGTTTTACAAAAGGAAAGAGATGATATTTTTCCTGCGGGTAGCATTAAATTAACGGAAAACGGAAAGTATGTATTTCAGGTGACGGTGACCGATGATGACGGGGCAACGGATACGGAGACAAAAAATATTACGGTTTCAGACCGGGCCACGATTAAACTGGCGATGCGTGATCCTGGCCAGAGAAGTGGTGGCGTTATCTCTAAATACTTCAAGGTGCAAGTAAAAAAAGCAGGGGAGCCGGCCATTGAATATGAAGCTAATGCTTTGCTGGATTTTGGTGGTAGCCTGAAAATAGAAGTATTACCGGATACAGAATACGATGTAACCCTGCAATGCTGTGGGCCGACTTACTACGAGTATGAGAAAAAATTACTCAGCAAAAACAGTGAAAGTATCAGCCTCTCCCCGGGCGAGGAATATTTGCTGACCATAAGTGATGTGCTAACAGAATTTTCTGGGCCACAACCTGATTTAAGTGTAACTTCGGACTCTGACGGTGATGGGGTTAATGATGCTCAGGATGCTTTCCCGAATGATCCGGCAGAAACCCTGGATACAGATGGAGATGGTGTTGGGGATAATGCGGACGCCTTCCCCAATGATTCATCAGAGACAGTCGATACGGATGGCGACGGGGTGGGCGATAATAGGGATGCTTTCCCGAATAATATTGCTG
>JALTKC010000296.1 GCA_027076245.1 Gammaproteobacteria bacterium | reverse complement strand
TCAGGCATCGGGGTTCTTCCCTCAACCCGGGTAAAAATAACGGTTTGTGTAACCTCTGGCAATGTCAGTGTTTCCTTTGCAGCTGCCGCGGCTGCCAGTGCGGATGAAACACCCGGAACCAGCTCGGACTCAATACCTTCGTTATCCAGTGCCTGTATAATTTCAACCAGAACACCGTATAAACCCGGATCGCCTGTTTGCAGACGAATAACCACTGATTTATTTCTGGCTCTATCTATCAGCCAATAATTTATCTGTTCCAGTGTCATTCCTTTGGAATCTGCAATTTCACAGTCCGGTTTTGACCAGCGCATTACCGCCTCACTAACCAGTGAGCCAGTATATAAAATAGCATCGGCCCGGGCTATTAAATCCCGCCCCTTAACTGTAATTAAATCAGGATCGCCGGGACCTGCTCCAATAAACCAGACCTTCATTCCCCCTGATAAAGGATTATTTTCATTATTATTCAATTTATGATGCCTCCATCCTGTTTGATTTATCAATCGGCAAAAAGAATTGCAGTGATGCCTGTGTTGAACTGGGAAAATACCAATGAATGTAGGAAGCAATCAAAGTACCTGAAATAATGCCATGGTCACCTCTGGCTACATCAAATACCGAATTTACTTTATTATGACTTTCACGTATAGAATGATGAAATTCATGTCCCTTCAGACCAGAAAAAGTTCCACTGAGACATTCACGATACCCCAGCGAGGTCAGCCTGGGCGTCATTTTTGTTTCAATGGGCAATACACCCGCCATGGTCCAGGACTGCCCCTGCAGGTCAGTTAAGGTTTGCCCCAGCAGCATCATTCCCCCGCATTCAGCCAGTACCGGTTTATGCTGTTGCACAAATTCTTTTATTGAAAGCAAGCTGTCTGATGCAGATAATTGTTCAGCATACAGTTCGGGATACCCACCCGGCAGCCAGAGTGCATCGGTATTTTCAGGTACCTTATCGCCTTCAAGAAGGGAAAAATAATGAATATTGGCCCCCTGTTGCTTTAACCAGTCGATATTGGCCGGGTATATAAAACAGCAGGCATCATCTCTGGCAACCGCAATATTTTTTCCTTTCAGGGGCTGGTCTGGCTGTTTATCCTGCAAGACCTGTGGTTTAAGCTCTAAAGGTGCCGGTAAAAAAGCCGGTAAATCATGCTCTACAATATTAAGGTGAGCTCGAAAATCAGGCAATGGGCTGTCATCGGGTCTGACCAGCCCCAAATGCCGTTCTGGTAACGGAGGTACCGATTTATCCAGCCATGCAATCAGGGGTGGAAGATGATATTCACTTAAGTGATCCTGTAGGAGCTCTGCATGATGGCGACTGCCAACACGATTAGCAATGATGCCTGTAATCTTTGCACCGAATTGATCTGCAAAACTTTTAAATCCCGATACCAGTGGCACAATTGAGCCGCTCATACCTTTTGCATCAACAACCAGCCAGATATCCAGACCCAGCTGTTGGGCCAGATTAAGCGTCGAGCCGTCCTGGCCCACACCCGTTCGACCATCAAAAAGCCCCATAACACCTTCAACTACAGAGACTTCAACATCTTCTTGTTGAGCTTGTAATAGTTTGTCCTGACATTCTGCCAGTCCAATCATTCGAGTGTCCAGATTATAGGAGTCAAGCCCAGTCAACTTCTTATGCCACAAAGGGTCCAGGAAGTCCGGGCCCGCCTTAAAGCCACAGACTTTCTTTCCGCAAGCCATAAGATATTGAATAATAGCAAGTGTTGCTGTTGTTTTACCGCATCCGGACTGGACACCGGCAATGACTATTGTTCGCATAAGTAAACCGGAATATTAATCAAGATGTGTCTGAAACCACATTTCCAGAAGTGCCATATGCCAGAGTTTACTGCCTTTAAGGCGGGTCATATTTTCTTTGGCTTCAGGATTTTTTAGCAGGCGCTGGATATAGGCCGGTTCAAAAATTCCCCTTTCTTTACACTTCTGTGAGGTCAGTACATCACTCATCATGTCCAGAAATTCTCCGCGCACATATTTGAGGGCGGGCATGGGGAAATAGCCTTTGGGGCGATCAATAACGGCATCGGGAATGCGACCCCGGGCAATGCTTTTCAGCACATGTTTGCCGCCCTGCCGGCCAATTTTATAGTGGTTGGGCATCTGTGCTGCCAGTTCCACCAGCTTATGATCCAGAAACGGTACCCTGGCTTCCAGTCCCCAGGCCATGGTCATATTATCCACCCGTTTAACGGGATCATCCACAATCAGGGTTGTGACATCCATACGCAGAACCCGGTCCAGAAACTCATCAGCATAAGGGGCAGTCAGCAGGTCATTAACCAGCTCTGAAGTATAATCCTTACCGTGAAAACGACTGGTAACGGACTGCAGAAATTCATCATGATGACGGTCAAAATAGTAAGGAGCAAAACTGTCCAGCTCGTTATGACCTTCCTCCCAGGCTTTGGCCATTAAGGGGTACCAGAAATAACCGGCAAATACTTCATCCGCCCCCTGACCGCTCTGTACCACTTTAACCTCTTTGGCCACCCGTTCAGATAATAAATAAAAAGCCACGGCATCCTGACCGACCATGGGTTCTGCCATCTGGGTAATGGCTTCAGGCAGTCGGTCCAGTACCTCATGATTGGGGATCATATATTTGTGGTGCAGTGTGTTATAGCGCTCTACCACCTGATCACTGTATTCAAACTCACTGCCCTGTTCATCACCGATATCATTAAAACCAATCGAAAAGGTTCGGATATCCTCAACCCCGGCTTCTGCCAGCAGTGCCACCAGCAGACTGGAATCCAGACCGCCGGAAAGTAAAACACCCACCGGTACATCGGCAATAGTCAGACGCTTTTTTACGGCAGCCATTAAGGCATCATGGATGGCTTCAGTCCACTGTGCTTCGCTCCAGTCAGCTTTGTGCGGATCGCGGGTGGCTTTAAGGTGCCAGTAGCGGTGGTATTTCATATTACCGCCGGCATCGATTTTAATACTGGTTCCGGGAGCCAGTTTTTTTACTCCCTGTAAAATAGTATCGGGAGCCGGAATTACAGCATGCAGGGTAAACTGATGGTGCAGACCCACCGGATTTATCTCTTTATTAATATGACCGGCGGCCAGCAGAGCCTGCATATTGGACGCAAAAACAAAACGGTTGTCATCCAGGCTGTAATACAGAGGCTTGATGCCCAGACGATCCCGGGCGACAAACAGGCTGTAGTCACGCAGGTCCAGAATGGCAAAAGCAAACATGCCATGCAGTCGTTCGACACATTGTTCACCCCATTCAACATAGGCTTTGATAATAACTTCTGAATCGCCATCTGAAAAAAACTTATAACCTTTCCGGGTCAGCTGTTCTTTTAATTCGGGATAATTGTATATGGTGCCATTAAACACCAGCGCCATATGCAGCTGGTTATCCACCATGGGCTGGTTGGACTTTTCAGACAGATCAATAATGGACAGGCGGCGATGGCCAAGCGCCACCGGGCCTTCATGAAAAATGCCTTCATTGTCCGGGCCGCGCCGCTCCAGTTTTTTAAGCATGGCCTGAACCACACTCAGATCAGGTTTGGAGCCATCAAATTGAAAATCACCGCATATTCCGCACATAGCCGGCTCTGTCCTTATTAAGTTATTTTTGAGTAAATGCTTTTATTTTTCCACCGCAGGCGCTATTCTTCCGTTGCTGGACGTAGCTGAATAACCACCAGTTTTGAAATCACTCTGGAAACACCCCGGGTACTTTTTGCCAGAGCAATGGCTTTAACAGCACTTTCTTCTGAATTAACACTCCCCATTAAGGTGACCACACCGGCATTAACTTCAATGCCAATATCATCCCGCTTGACCACGGGATCTTCAGAGTATTTTTTACTGATCATAACATTGATTTTTGCATCCGCTTCTGCAGTACTGGCAGCGACTACAGGCTCATAAACCGCTTTATCTTTATATGCCTGCTGCTCTTTGAGTCTCTGCTCCCTGGCTTCTTTTTCTTCCTGTGCCTTGATTTCTTCATTGGAATCTACACCGGGCACCCAGTCAGTGGCATCACGGACAGTACTGCAGGCTGACAGTAGTGCAACACTCATAATCAGAGCAAGAACAGCACTCAGTTTTTTTAATATAATGTGATTGGTTAAAAAGTATGTGTTCATAAAACGTTTTTCCTTATTGTTATAATCAATTATCAAAGTTATGTTCTGTATGTTTCCCCCAGCCGCCTCCGCCAGGGGTTTTTATCGTCAGTTTCTGTCCAGCCCGTGCAGTTAATGATACCTTGCCGGGCAGGGCTTTGTCATCCAGCCGGTTTTCTCCGGTTCTGCCCGCCAGACCGCCGGCCAGCCCCCAGGGACTGTGGCGTCGTCTTTCAGTAAGCAAGGTAATTTGAGTGTCCTGTAAAAATTCCAGTTCACGGATCAGCCCCATCCCTCCCTGATGACAGCCGGCGCCGCCGGAATCATCCCGCAGACTGTAACGGGTAACCCGTAATGGATAATGATGCTCCAGAGATTCAATGGGAGTATTCAGGGTATTGGTCATATGAGCCTGTACTCCGCTCTGACCATTAAATATTTTACCAGCCCCCAGACCGCCGCCAATGGTTTCGTAATAATCCCAGTGCTCTTCACTGCCGCGGCTGCCCATAGCAATATTATTCATGGTACCGTAACTGGCCGCCGGTATCTGTGCCTGCAGTTCATCAATCTGAGCCAGTGCCCCGAGGATCACATCCACCACCCGGGTTGAAGTTTCCACATTGCCTGCCGTGACCGCAGCCGGATAGCGGGCATTAAGCAGGCAGCCTTCTGGTGCAGAAATATCAATCATTCTGAAACTGCCGGCACAGGCCGGTGTCTGTACCGGCATCAGACAAC
>JALTKC010000295.1 GCA_027076245.1 Gammaproteobacteria bacterium | reverse complement strand
CAATTTATCCTACTATTTTATTAAATTTATTTAAAGTTTATGAAATAAGTCTTACACTTAGCAGATTATTTATTATAGAACGCCTGAATACTACTTTTATAGGTCGCAAAACAAGTCACAAAAAAGCACTGACCAGGTACAAAAGTAAAGATACCAGAAATTAAGTTTATTTGTTAAAGGAAATTCTGAATATGGCCAATAGCCACCTGTTTACCTCTGAATCCGTTTCCGAAGGCCATCCCGATAAAGTGGCCGATCAAATTTCAGATGCCATCCTCGATGCCATCTTAAGCAAAGATGCCAGGGCCCGTGTGGCCTGTGAAACCATGATTAATACCGGCATGGTGATCCTTTCTGGTGAGATTACTACCTCTTCCTATGTGGACATGCAGTCCATTGTCCGTGAAACCATTAAGGAAATCGGTTATAACCACTCCGATATGGGATTTGACTATGAATCCTGCGCGGTACTGACTTCTATAGACAAACAGTCTGCCGATATTGCCATGGGTGTGGATGAGTCAGACGATCACGAGCAGGGTGCTGGTGATCAGGGGCTGATGTTCGGTTATGCCAGCAATGAAACGGAGGTTTTAATGCCGGCACCCATTACTTATGCCCACCAACTGGTTAAGCGCCAGGCCCATGTTAGAAAAAGCGGCCTGCTGGACTGGCTGAGACCTGACGCCAAGAGCCAGGTCACTTTCCGTTATGAAAACGGCCAGCCGGTAGGGATTGATGCAGTGGTACTTTCTACTCAGCATTCTGATGAAATCAGTACCAATATTCTGCGCGAAGCAGTTATGGATGAAATTATCAAACCAGTACTGCCGGAAAAATGGCTGGATAAAGACACTAAATATCATATTAACCCAACCGGCCGTTTTGTTATCGGCGGTCCCGTAGGCGACTGCGGTCTGACTGGCCGTAAAATTATTGTGGATACCTATGGTGGCATGGCTCGCCACGGCGGCGGTGCTTTTTCCGGCAAGGATCCCTCCAAGGTTGACCGCAGTGCAGCT
>JALTKC010000294.1 GCA_027076245.1 Gammaproteobacteria bacterium | reverse complement strand
AATATGGTATCCGAGAATCATTAAGGGGGAAGGACATGGGACTGAGATGGACTGATATACATGACATTGTTGCTGAACTGGACGAGCTGTATCCCGATGTGGATCCGCAATACGTCAGTTTTCCCGACCTGATGAACTGGGTGCTGGCGCTGGATGATTTTGAGGAAACGGAAGATCATTGCGGGGAGAAAATCCTTGAAGCCATACAGATGACCTGGATTGAGGATCGGGAATAATCCGAAATTCATTACAGGAACACTTAAATTCCCCATAAACCCACGATTTATCATAGAATAATGTAGGATTTTTCCTTAATTTGCGTGATAATAAGTGGGTTTTTTATTGGCCAAAAAAAAATGCCTGAAGCCCCTGAATTATTAGAACAGCCCGTAACAATAACCGGTAATAAACCTCAAAAGGTTAATTTACTGGGTATGGATCTGCCTCACTTAAAAGCTTTTTTTACTGAAATCGGTGAAAAGCCATTTCGTGCTGTCCAGGTATTAAAGTGGATCCACCAGTATGGGGTGGATAATTTTGATGATATGACCAATGTCAGCCAGGCTTTACGCCAGCGTCTGAGTGAGATTGCGGAAATTCGTGCGCCACAAGTGGTTCTGGAACAGAAAGCCAGTGACGGAACCACCAAATGGCTGATGCGCCTTGACGGCGGTAACAGCATTGAAACCGTTTTTATTCCGGAAGACAACCGCGGTACGCTGTGTGTTTCGTCCCAGGTGGGCTGCGCCCTGGACTGCAGCTTCTGTTCTACTGCCAGGCAGGGCTTTAATCGTAATTTAAGCAGTGCAGAAATAATTGCCCAGCTCTGGACAGCCAATAAAATGCTTAATGAGCGTATTCCGAAAACGGAACAGGCACCGGAAAAAAATCCGCAGAATGAAACCCGCCGGGCCATCACTAATGTGGTGTTAATGGGTATGGGTGAACCGCTGTTAAACTTTGATAATGTGGTGCAGGCGGTACATCTGATGGTGGATGATAATGCTTATGGTCTGTCCAAACG
>JALTKC010000293.1 GCA_027076245.1 Gammaproteobacteria bacterium | reverse complement strand
CTTAGAACAGCCCCCATTTCTTCACAAATGGATTCTATGCGGCTGACAAAAATGCTTAGTTCAATGGCATTCATTAAGAGCAGGTTTCAGGTTCCAGGTTTTAGGGGGTAGATTAATTTTATGGGGGTATTTTACATGATTTGGGCTTTGTGGAGTGGTTATTTGTGTAAAAAGTCAAATAACCCACCATTTTACTCTGTTATTTGCTTCAAAAAAGGGTTATACTCTGACTCACAAACATAATTAGTTAATTATTTCACTGATTGAGTTTATTGTCAGCCGCAAGTCAGCCAGACAGGTTAACAGCAGGCTCAGCAGGTTTAACACTTTACTTAAAAATTACAAAAACGGAGCAAAACATGGCTTTTGAATTACCACCATTACCTTATGCAAAAGATGCACTGGCCCCTCATATTTCAGAAGAGACTCTGGAATACCATTATGGCAAACACCACAATACATATGTGGTTAACCTGAACAACCTGGTTGCCGGTACAGATTTTGAGAGCCAGTCCCTGGAAGATATTATCAAAAATTCTGACGGCGGTATTTTCAATAATGCAGCCCAGGTCTGGAACCACACGTTCTACTGGAACTGCTTGAGCCCTAATGGCGGCGGTGAACCAACTGGTGCTTTAGCGGATGCTATTAATGCCAAATTCGGTTCATTTGAACAGTTCAAGAAAGATTTCAGCGATGCCTGTGTGACTAACTTCGGCTCTGGCTGGACATGGCTGGTTAAAAACGGTTCCGGCGAGCTGGAAATTGTTAAAACTTCCAATGCCGGCTGTCCTTTAACGGATGGTCTGACACCTCTGATGACCTGTGATGTCTGGGAACACGCTTACTACATTGATTACCGTAATGCCCGCCCAAGCTATGTGGAAGCCTTCTGGAATCTGGTTAACTGGGATTTTGTTGCCAGTAATCTATAAGCTCAGGGCTGTCTGTAAGCTCAGGGCTGTCTATAAGCTCAGGGCTGTTGCCTGAAAATGTGATGGGTTTACTCCCATCACATTTTGCTCAGTGTG
>JALTKC010000292.1 GCA_027076245.1 Gammaproteobacteria bacterium | reverse complement strand
CGACCTGTAACAAACCGAAAGCACCACTGGAGTGTTCCTGACAATATTTTTCTCCCCAGGCACCGCTCATAAATACTGCGGCAAACAGGGCTGCAACCAGAGTGATCAGGGCAAAAAACCAGGATAAAGCATCAAAACGCCAGAACAGTGTCTGATCCAGTACATTCAGAGTAAAACTGGAATAAACCGGTTCACCACCATAACCCAGGACTGACATTTTAAGCAGCAGTAATGTAGCCAGAGCATACACAATAACAGACAGCTTACTGACGACAGCAAAACGCCTGACCGTAATGATGGCCACTGCGGCCAGAGCAGAAAACAGCAATAAATCGTCTAATACACTCATTTTATACTTTGCATCCCGGATTCAGCGCTATGGAATTGTGGAAAAACTGTCATAATATAATAACTGCGATCATTTAACTGCTGTGCTAATCCAGTCAGTTTATCACCTGCAGGCTGTAGCTGCAGAACAATAGCAATCAACACTGCACCCACCGCTCCTGCAATGGCCAGTCCCCATTTTGAGTGGGCTTTAACCTCGGCAGTATCATCCTTACGGTACATAATCATAACCAGCCGGAATAAATAGGCCATTTCAATGACCATAGCCAGAGGTACTGCAATTATACCCAGTGTATACACCGCACCTTCCTGGCCCGCCAGACCTATCATTAACAGATATTTGGCCCAGAATCCCGGCAGTGGAGGAATACCCAGCAGCGACAGGATCAGTAATATAAAAAGCAGTACCGTCAGTGGTGAACGCCGTGCTACACCGGACAGGTTTTCCAGCGGCCCGGACCAGCCGGTGGCCAGCATAAACAGAGCCGGCTTAACCACCATATGATGCAGAACAATGGCAATACCCGCCATCATACCGATATCTCCAGGAATGGAGAAAGCCAGGAACACCAGACCCAGTTGGCCGATAGAGGAAAACGATAACATACGAACAAAGTCCTTAGCTCGCCAGGCCACCAGTTCACCAGTAACCACGCCCAGAATACCCAGGACAGCCATTAACTGCAGAGCTTCAGGATGAGGGAACAGCAATATCATGATCCGGACAATAACAATGACCGCAAGTTTGGATAACAACCCCGCCATAAGTGCCGCCAGTCGGCTGGAGACGGTGCCATACACTTCTGGTACCCAGCTGTTAACCGGAAATAACTCAGCCTTAACCCCCATACCCACAAGTATCAGTGCAAACGCAGACAGCCCCAGTATATTATCCAGCGCCTGCGGTGCCAGCAGTGACAGATGCGCCAGATTCAAAGTGCCGGTCTGAGTATAAATAATGGCAATACCCAGCAGCATCATGACCGACCCCACACTGCCCATCAGCAAATAACGAAAAGAAGCCGCAATACTGGCGGCTTTACCCTGAATAGCCACCAGACTGTATGAAGCCACAGCCAGCAGCTCATAAAAGACATAAATATTAAACAGGTCGCCGCTGAGCACCAGACCACTTGATGAGGCAGTTAACAGCATCATCAGTGAATATTCCCGAATGGAAGTACTCTGCTGCCAGGGCCAGAATAATAACACCATAACCGGAATGGCCAGAGCAAACAGTATTGAGACCTGATCCACATAAAAGCTGATACCTATGGGCGGTATAAAACCACCTATGGCTATGGCTGTTGCCTGACTGTTTACCTGTGGCCAGACATTAACAATAATGGCAACAGACCAGAACAGTACGGACAGCCCCAGAACCCTTGCCACCAGCTCTGATACACGGGCTATGACCGGCATTAAAAAAGCCGCCAGTAAAGGTAATACAACGACCAGAACAATATTATTCAGAGCCATATTATTCAGAGCCATATTATCCACTATTGTTCATCCTTTTGAGTGTTTACATCATTGCTGCGCTGCCGCCCCCTTCCCTGTGCCAGAGCGTCCGGACTATGAGCGCTGACAGGCGTTGATACTCCGGCATGAGCGGCCAGATCAAACTCCAGCTGTTCACGAATTTTCAGCATATTCAGAGTACCGTAGTGAGCCTTTATACGCATAATCAGGGCCAGCCCCAAAGCCTGTATCCCCACACCAATAACAATAGCCGTTAATACCAGTGCCTGTGGCACCGGATCATTCATGCTTATAGCTGAAAGATTATGCATTTGTTCCGGCAGAATAATGGGCGCCACACCGGCCAGCCGAAAACCCGAAAGAACCAGCAGTAAATTAACCCCGGCTTCCAGCATCACCAGTGCCAGCAGCATGCGAAAGACATTGTTATGTACTAACAGCCCTGCCAGTCCAATCACTGAAAGACCAATGGCACCGATATATAAAACCACCTCAATTGCAGGCATAGCTATTTCTTCTCTGTTTATTTCTTGTTAACCGCATTGGAACCCGGATTAGTATGGCTCAGATCCGGTACATCAGACACCGTAACTAACAGCCCCGCCAGTTCCGCACCGACCTTCAGACCAACAGCAAGATAAAGCAGGGGTAAGGTACCGGCAGACCAGAGTGTACCCATAGGACCACTGCCTAAAAAAGTATCAAAAAACGGTTGTAAAAACGGCTTGTCATACCATAAGGCCCACAGACCGATAAGAATAAAACCGCCTCCTGCAAGGCCTTCAAGCAGGGTGATCAAACCATGATCAACAGGGTTACCGGGACGCACCAGTACCGGCAGGAAAAACGCAATGGCTAAAATAACCCCGCCCTGAAAACCGCCGCCGGGCGTCACATGACCATAGAAAATAATATAAAAGCCCACCACAATCAGCAGCGGCATCAGCAGGTCCACAGCTCGTATGGTAATAAAGCCGCTTTCAGCCTGAACAGATTGCACTGTATTGTTTGAACGCAAACTGCTGTGGCCCAGAATTAAACCAACTCCCGCTGCAGCGGTAAATAAAATGGACAGTTCACCCAGAGTATCAATACCACGATAGGCCAGCAGAACGGCCGCTACAATATTTGCCGTATGGACTTCACCAGGCGCATGAGCAAGAATGGCATTACCTAAGGTCATTGAGGTATGGCCATAAGGCAGGTGTGCCGCCAGCACCAGCAATAAAAAGGCCAAGCCGCCGGCAAATAACAGACCGGAAATTTTTTTCATGGTTTTAATCCTCCAGTCGCCACAGGCCAAGCCGTTTCAGACCCATGGCCAGTAGCAGACCACTCAGTCCGGCACCAATGGCGGCTTCAGTCATGGCCACATCGGGGGCTTTCATCAGGGCAAATAATACCGCCAGTGCCAGTGATACGACCGATGAAGCGGCGACAGCCGCCAGCATATTCGGCAACACCATGACGGCTATTGCTGAAGCCAGCATAACCAGCACGACAGTCGATACTATCCAGATCATTATGAAGTCTCCTTTTGCAGTGCGGCTGTTTTTGGGGCTCTGGCAGTTTCTGAAGCTCTGGCAGTTTCTGGGGCTCTGGCAGTGGCTTCAGCTTCTTTTATTTCAGAGCTCGTTTGAGGCTTGAGTGTCGCATCATTACGGCTGTGCCAGGGTCGGACACCGGCAATATAAAAAGCTCTGGCAATAGCAGAAGAACTGACCGGACTGGTCAGCAGGATAAAGCCCATAATAACCACCAGTTTGTACCACCAATGCGGATACAGAAAGCCTATGCCGATCAGGATTCCCATGGCACCCAAAGTAACAGCTTTGGTTCCGGCCTGAATACGATTATACACATCAGGCATTCTAATCAGACCCAACGCTCCCAGAAAAATAAACATGGCCCCAATCAGCAGAAACAGATCAGCTATCAGTCTCAAGAGCGTTCTCCTTTTTCAGACCGTTCAGTTCTTCCATGTTCAATCGCTCTGGCCATTGCCAGGACTCCGGCAAATGACAGCACACCGTAAATGAGTGCCACATCCAGATACAGGATGCTTTGAAACAACGCTCCTGTAATGCAGATAATCACCGTGGCAATGACCGTTAAGGCATCCGCACTGACAATCCTGTCAGGATTGGACGGGCCGAACAGCAGCCGATGCAGAGCCATTATGGTGGCTACAGCGAGGAATAATAAGGCCAGCATTTCAAGGCTGTTAATATGCAGTTGAGAACCTGAGGGCAGACTGATATTGATCAGTTCAACCAGTTGTTCAGAGCCCTGTTCTGAAACCTGTTCTATGGAGCTTGCTTCTATAGAACTTACTTGTGCACTCATTTTAAAAACCCTTTTAAATGACGTTCAAACCCTTCGGCAATCCGTTTAGTGTTATATTCCAGGTCCAGCCGGTCGGGACAGTCAATCCAGTGCACCAGAATACGGTCTTCTACAATGTCCACGGACAATGTGCCCGGAGTCAGGGTAATACTATTGGCCAGCAGCAAACGCCCCAGTTCTGACTGCATACTGGTCTGCACTTCAACTACCGCCGGTGAAATAGGAATAGTTCTGGATAAAATACGGCCAGCCAGATCAAAGTTGGCCTTAATCAGTTCAATAAGAAAATACCAGAGATAACGCAACAGGCTGATTAAACTGCCTGGGGTCAGGATCAGTCCGTTTAGAATCATCAGTCGTTTTGAGGTAATAATGGACACAACTGCTGAAACAACGATACCCGCAAACACATCGTCAGTTTTAAACGAACCGCTGAGAAGTAACCAGAGGATAAAGCAAATTACAAAAGTAAGGAGGTAGGGACGCGACGAAGTTTCTTTCATGAATATCTTAACACTCGCATTAAGGCCCTCTTATACCTTATATGTCTTATAAATAAGTATATACGGCCATTTTAAAATAGGAATAAGTCCAGTTCGTCTGTAATGTTACTCTTACCAACCATCAAGTTCAAGCATCATTATAAATGACAATTGATTACCAATAGATGACAAACTCTAAGTGACTACCGTTCAGGATTTGTCAGCCTGAAAAACATGCAGCAACTCCTGCAGATTATCCACCAGTTCTTCCAGAGTGGCGGACTGTTCATTGGTCTGCTGGCTGAGTTTGGATATTTCACTGGTGGCATTATTGATCTGGGTAATATTATTATTCAGAGACTGGGTATTGGCCGCCTGAGTCTGTGTTGATGCGGAAATAGCGGTGGTGATTTCAGTGATTTCATCAAGCTCTCCTAATACAGCATTTAACTCAACTGAAACCTGTTTGGCATTCTTCTGCCCGACATTCACACTGTTCTTGCTGCGTTGCATGGCATCCACTACCTGAGCAGTGGTGGCCACCAGTTTTTCCATAACCTGTTCTATCTGTTCCGTGGTTTGCTGAGTATTAAACGACAGGCTGCGCACCTCATCAGCAACCACAGCAAAACCACGTCCATGTTCACCGGCACGGGCCGCCTCAATGGCTGCATTAAGGGCCAGCAAATTGGTCTGTGAAGCAATATTATTGATATTGACAATGGCACTGGCTATATCATCAATTCCTTTTGCCAGGGAGTCAACCTGAATTGACGTTTGCTCCACATCGGTCACGACACTGCTCATGGAGCTCAGTGTATCCTTAACACGTTCCATACTGAGCCCAGTTTTCCGACGAATGGACTCAGACAAGTCGGCTGCCGAAGTAATTTCAGTGGAAATTTTTTTAAACTCAGCCACAATTTCATCCATGGCAATCGCTGCATTATTAGTCTCAAACTGCTGCTCATGGACAATATGATTGCTGTGTTCCGCGCCATCCTTCAGAGAAGTAGAGGACTGGGATACTTTATCAGCAGTTTCCCCAATATCCTGCAGCATTTTACGCAATTTGCCGATAAATTTATTATAGCCCGAGGCAATTTCTCTTAATTCTGTTACATTACTGAGCTTCAGTTCTTTATTTAGGTCTCCATTACCATGGGCAATTTCATTAATATTTTTGCTCAGTTCATTAACCGGACGGGTTACAGAAGTGGCAATAAACCAGCCTGTTGCCATTAACAGAAGCACCAGCACAACACCAATAATCAATATTTGCCCTGACGCCTCATCCAGAGTAACATCCAGTTCACTCAGACGTTGTGCCGATTCTTTTTCAACCGCTTTTTGCTGCTCATTCAATTTACTTTCTATGACGGTTAATTGCTGTTCTTCTTTATTCAGTTTATTTTCTCGTTCCTGAAGTTGCTGCTCCTGCGTAATAAACTCTTCTTCCTGGCTACGCAGCTCTTCTCTTAAACTGTCAAATGCCTTGGTTTGAGCATTAATGATTTTAATTAACTGATGACCCAGCTTATACAGCTCGCCATAAGTCGGTGTTATTTTTTTACTGGCGGTATCATAACGAACATAATCTTCATTACGCAGAGAAAGAATAACATCTTTTAACAGGGGTTTGATTTTGCTTTTTACAAAATCCATAAACGCCTTTTTAACCTGGGCCTCTTCATCAGACTGAGGCTCGAGAAAGGAAAAGGCCATCATCAGATTACTGCGTTCAGTTTTTAACTGTTTAAAACGGGGGAAAACACCGGAATCATCGCCATTGGATAGTTTTATAGCGGCGTATTCCCAAAGCATTTTTTCCCCTTTAGCCAGGGACTCCATTAACAGATACACGACGCCTGATTTCTGCCCGGTCTGAAAAGATCGCTCAATCATATCTTCTTTCTGGGAGGAAATTTTGTGTTTATCCTGAGAGATGCTGACTTTTAAGCGGGAAATTTTCTGTTTTTCTTCTGAAAGCAGTGATTTCTTTTTAGATATTTCCTGCTTCTGTTTTGATAATTGAGAAATTTTCTGGTTAATATCCGTCTGAAACAGGTTTAGAGTCTGTTTAACATTATTAAACTCATTAATACTCAGCACAGCAAAGAACACCATACCCAGCACGGCACATAAAAGTACCAACCCTAGACGCCCTTTAACTGAATTAAGAAACTGTTTTATTTTTAACTGTTTAGCTGAACCCACGAACATCCCCCAAACCCGCCTCCCTGTCAGGCAGGCTGTACTTATTATTTTTTTCCAGATGAAATCTCATACGGGTAATAATCGGCAATTATTATTTTTTCTTTACAAAAAATTATTTTTAACTAACTCCAAAAAAGCATACATAGACCTCCATCCTGGGAGTGCGGGCATCTTGCCCGCATCAGAAATAACAACAAATACCACTCATTAACGTGGGCAGGATGCCCACGCTCCCAGCAGAGCAGAAACGACAATTTTGAAAATCTATGATTTAGGAGCAGTTATTTATTTAATAATAGAAAAGAAGCCTGATTTATCAAGTAACGATGCCGCTGTTTTTTCAGATTAGATCTTTTGTTGCAGCCCCTCACAGATATCAGTATAAAAAGGCTCATCCGGTTTCAGAAAGCCATGACGAACAGCAAAATCAATAACAACCAGGTTGCAGTTGGTTTTATAATCCTCTGTGGTGGCTACAGTATTAAGCACCTTATCTATTGGCCAGAGATAAAATGCTTCAGCCTCCCCATCGGTATTTTCCGGTACAAAGGATGCATCCAGCTTTAAATCATAAATAAACAGATTATCCTGCTGCAGTTTCTTACCGGCATCCATATTATAGGTAACCATCGATACTGGGACGGCCGTTTGAGCAATGGCTTCGGGCACTCCCGCTTCCTCGCCGCATTCCTTAATCATGGTCTGCTCAATGGTATAGCCCGTACCATGTCCACCGGCCACCAGATGATCCAGTTTGCCCGGGAAAGTCGGTTTGTTTCTGGAACGTCGGGCTACCCATAGATAAAGCTCTCCCTGTTGTTCCACCCAGGCATTCAGGTGAATACCGTATTTTTTTATACCCAGAACAGATGATGCCGCCCGTTCAATGGTAAAAAAAGACGGGTGATTAAAGCCGGTATTAACATCATACTGCTCCCCCACCCAGGAAGTAATCACCCCGGATTGCAGCCAGCTTTGAGCGATTTCATCAGCCGCGGCCGTCCGCCGTTCAAAAGAATTAATATCCGGATGAAAAGTCAGCCCTTCAAGACCATTAAATTCAGCAAAAATCATTAAATGATTAAAGTCTTTAAACAGGGGTTTATTTTGTTTATGGACATAACCGAGTAATGCATCCTCAATAAAAAAGGGCAGAAAGTCCTTTTTATCAAAAGCATTGCAACGTTTTATCCAGTTTAAAAAGGCCCGGTTACGTTCTTCTGTGGTTTGCCCGTTATGCTGTTCTGTATTGACTGTCATTCAAACTACCTGGAATTTCCCTTAATTTTGTGTGCATCAATAAATGGATGCGCACTAATTTAGCTATTGATCTATAAAAAACAAAGCAATATAATGTCTGGTTTACAAAAAAGCAGTCTTACCGGCTGCTTTTTTGTTTTGGGGTGTTTATTTTAATCACCTTTAATTAGTCGTATTTATAACCATAGCAAAAACTACGTTGAGTCTAAACCAGAAGAAGTCGAATTTTAATGTCTGAGCATATTATGAATACTTATGGCCGCCTGCCGGTCAGCTTTGTCAGAGGTGAGGGCTGTTATCTTTATGATGAGCAGAATAACCGCTACCTGGATGCACTGACCGGTATTGCGGTCTGCGGCCTGGGGCACGCACATCCGGAAGTCAGCAAAGCCATTTGTGAGCAGGCGGCGACCTTAATGCATACTTCTAATTTATACGGCATTCCCAATCAGGAAAGGCTGGCTGATAAGTTATGTGAACTTTCCGGTATGGACAGGGTGTTTTTCTGTAATTCCGGTGCCGAAGCCAATGAAGCGGCCATAAAAATTGCCCGCCGCTACGGCCATAACCAGGGCATTGCCCTGCCAACGATTATTGTGGCCAATAAAAGCTTTCATGGCCGGACCCTGTCCACTTTATCGGCCACCGGCAACAGCAAAATTCAGGACGGCTTTGAACCCCTGGTTCCCGGTTTTATTCATGTTGATTTTAATGATATGGATGCCATTAAAAGTGCCTGTAAGGATAACGATCAAATTGTGGCCATTATGGTGGAGCCGGTACAGGGCGAAGGTGGACTGGCTACTCCACCGGAAAGCTACCTGCAGGAAATCAGAGCTTTTTGCGATGCCAATAACTACCTGATGATACTGGATGAAATTCAGAGCGGTGTCTGTCGTACCGGTAAATGGTTTGCCGGTCAGCACAGTGATATTGTTCCCGATGTTATGACTCTGGCCAAGGGTCTGGGTAACGGCTTCCCTATTGGTGCCTGTGTTGCAAAAGGAATGGCAGCAGACACTCTGACACCCGGTACCCATGGCTCCACATTTGGCGGCACACCACTGGCCTGCGCTGCCGCCCTGGCCACTCTGGATGTTATGGAAAAAAACCGGCTGGATCAGGCGGCGGCTGATCTTGGTCAGTATTTCCAGCAGCAGTTTAAGGCCCGTTTAAGTGACTTAATAGCACAAAACAAAGTCACCGATATTCGCGGCAAAGGACTGATGATTGGTATAGAACTGGATCGGCCCTGTACCGAACTGGTTAAACAGGCTCTGGATAAAAAATTACTCATCAATGTGACCGCCGATAAGGTGGTTCGTCTGCTGCCGGCCCTGATCACTACCCGGGAACAGGCGGATGAAATTATAACTATCGTCAGTGAACTCATTACTGACTGGGTTCATTTATAAATTAAGACCTTTTTTACACTCGATAAACTGATTGACCAATAACCTGCCTGGCAGGAGAGAAACAATGACAACTGAAACTCAATTACGACATTTTCTGACTCTGATGGACTTTTCCAGTGAAGAACTGAGAAAAATGACTTACCGTGCCATTGTTTTAAAACAGATGCAGAAAGCCGGTGAAATTTATGAACCGTTGAAAAACCGGATGCTGGGCATGATTTTTGAAAAATCCTCCACCCGCACCCGGGTATCGTTTGAAACCGGTATGCTGCAGTTTGGCGGCGGCGCTTTATTTCTGTCTCCCAGAGATACCCAGTTAGGCCGCGGTGAACCCATTGAGGACAGCGCCCGGGTACTGTCTCAAATGGTGGATATTATTATGATCCGCACCTTTGAACATGAAAAGCTGGAAACCTTTGCTCAGTATTCTTCAGTTCCGGTCATTAATGCCTTAACCGATATGTACCATCCCTGCCAGTTACTGGCTGATATGCAGTGCTACCAGGAACATCGGGGCAGTATTGAAGGCAAAACCGTCGCCTGGATTGGCGATGGTAATAATATGTGCCACTCCTATATTAACGCCGCCCGTCAATGGGGCTTTAAGCTGAATATTGCCTGTCCCGAAGGTTATGATCCGGTACCGAGTATTGTGGATGCGGCCGGTGATCAGGTCGCCATTACCCGCAGCCCAATGGAAGCGGCTACCGGTGCCGATCTGGTCGTAACCGATGTCTGGACCTCCATGGGCCAGGAAGAGGAGCAGGCCCGCAGGGAAAAAGCCTTTGACGGTTTTATTGTAGATGACAAACTTATGGCTCAGGCCGATAAAGACGCCCTGTTTATGCACTGTCTGCCTGCCCATCGGGGTGAAGAAGTCAGTGCTTCTGTCATTGACGGTTCACAAAGCGTTGTGTGGGACGAAGCCGGTAACCGTCTGCATGCCCAGAAAGCCCTGCTGGAATTTATGATGGGTAAAGCCCCGGAATAAGCTTCTGTATAAGAGCTGTCTGAATAAACCTGGCAACGGATAAGGTTTATGGGTTTCCTGCAAATACTGGACGCATTGATACTGGCTTTTTTTATCAATGCGCCCATACAGATCATTATCACCATCGGCCAGTGGCTGGTTATGGCCCGTTTTATTGCCCCACCAGACCGGACGATTAAACATGCCCTGAGCTGTCTGGCCGCCACCTATATCACAGCTTACTTTATCGCTCTGTTGCTCTGGCTGTTCTGGCCACTTGACCCCGACCTGACCCTGTACAGGAACCGCATCAGCATCCCCGCCATTATTGGCGAAGCCCTTGCCATGATCTACTGGATGAAACACTATAAATACATTTTCCGCAAAAAAATCGAACTAAGAACCCGCCCCCCTGAAACCTGAAGCCTGTAACCTGTTTACCTATAACCTGGGCACAGGATTAGACACCGGCTTTTTCCCGGCCAGTGCCAGTTTTTCTGACTCATCCGGCATCTGAAGATAAAACCCCTCTTCGCGCAAAGACTGTCTCACTTTATTCACATCCGCACGAGCCAGTTTACGTTTATTATGCAGCTCCAGTTCCATAACCAGTTCCAGCTTGCCTAATGCTTTTAGAAGGCCGTCAGGCACATCAGAGAAGTCATCCTGCCGGACAATATAAAGATAGGAGTCAGGTTTACGGCCTGCCCGGTAAATAAATGTTTTCACTATATGATAACCTTAAATACAGAATACAACTTCAAAGACTCTTTAGTATCTGCAATATTTATTGTATAAAACAAACAGTTTATCAACTTTTACCTACAGTAATAAAGTACAATACCAGCTAAAATAATACTGATTATACTAAGCTTTTATCACAAATATCCTTATTTCAGGTAACTAATCATATGAACACCCCGCAGGCCCATGGAGGTCAATTAGTTAATCTCCTGGTTAGCTCCCAGGAAGCAGAAGAATTAAAAAACAATTCACAGGATTATCCCGCCATTACCCTGACCCAGAGACAATTGTGTGATCTGGAGTTGCTGGTTAACGGAGCATTCTCTCCCCTGCGGGGCTTTATGGATCAGGCCACCTGGCAGTCGGTTATAGAAACCAGCCGTCTGCCGGACGGCTTATTATGGCCCATTCCCATTAATCTGGATATCAGTGCCCAACTGGCTGAACAGTTAAAACCGGGTGACAAGCTGGCCTTAAGAGATTCTGAAGGTTTTACCCCGGCGGTATTAATGGTAGAAGATATCTGGCAGGCGGATAAAAAAGCAGAGGCTGAAGCGGTGTATGGTACCACCTCTGAAATGCATCCCGGTGTTAATTATCTGTATAATCAGACCGGCGAGTTTTATGTTGGCGGTAAAGTGCTGGGTATTGAACTGCCCCAGCATTTTGAATTTCAAAACCTCTGGACTGATCCGCAGGAATTGAGAGCACTGTTTAACAAAAGAGGCTGGGGCAATGTGGTGGCTTTTCAGACCAGCAAGCCCATGCACCGGGTTCACCGGGAAATTACTCTGGCAGCAGCCAAAGAGGTACAGGCCAATATATTGATCCACCCTACGGTCGGCATGACCAAACCCGGTGATCTGCATTATTATGCCCGGGTACATTGTTATCAGGCCATTATGCAGTATTTTCCTGCCAATATGGCGGTGATGTCCCTGCTCCCAATGGCCATGCGCATGGCTGGCCCCAGAGAAGCGCTCTGGCAGGCTATAGTAAATAAAAACTACGGCTGCTCCCATATTATTATTGGCCCGGAACACGCTTCTCCACCCAGACATAATGGTGGCAGTGACGCTTATTACAGCCAGTATGCCTCACAGGACGCCGCATTAAAGCATCAGGAAGAACTGGGCATTCAGGTCATTACGGTGGAAGAAACCCGTTATGTTAAGGAACAGAAAAAATTTCTGCCCATGTCCAGAATCCTTGAACAAAATCTGGACAGTGAATTACTCAGCGATAATGAAGTCAAAACCCGGCTTTATTCCAGACAGAATATTCCAGACTGGTTCAGCTATCCTGAAGTTTTAAAAGCCTTAAGTAATGCCTACCCTTCCCGCTGCAAGCAGGGTTTTACCCTGTTTTTTACCGGCCTTTCCGGCTCTGGCAAGTCCACCCTGGCTAAAATTATTTATGCCCGGCTAATTGAGCTAGGTACCCGCCCGGTGACACTTTTAGACGGTGATATTGTACGCCACAATTTATCCAGCGAACTGGGCTTTTCCAGAAAAGACCGCAACATCAATATCCGCCGTATTGGCTTTGTGGCCAATGAAATCACCAAAAACGGCGGGGTGGCCATTTGCGCTCCCATTGCACCGTACACTCAAATGCGCCGGGAAGCCAGGGATCTAATTGAACAGCACGGCGCCTTTATCGAAATCCATGTTGCCACACCACTGGAAGTCTGTGAAGAGCGTGACCGCAAGGGCTTATACGCCAAGGCACGGGAAGGTGTTATACCCGAGTTTACCGGTATCAGCGATCCCTATGAAGTACCTGAAAATCCGGAAATAAGAATCGATACCAGTAGCCTGTCCGCTATGGAAGCCGCCCAGGAGATTTACCTGCACCTGTTTCGGGAAGGTTTTATTGATACCGCAGAAGACTGTAACAGTCTTTTTTAATGGTCAGAATAATTACAAAAAAATGGAATAATTAATGGCAAGAATAGATGTATTTAATGGGGATGCTGATGGTATCTGTGCACTATTACAACTTATACAAGTACAACTCAGACAGGGTGAAACTGAACAACCATCCCGGCTAGTCACCGGTATTAAACGGGATATACAATTACTCAAACAGGTTACGGCACAAAGCGGCGATCAGGTAACCGTACTGGACATTTCCTTGGATAAAAACAGAGCCGATCTATTACGTATTCTCAATGCCGGGGCTGAAGTCTTTTATTGTGACCATCACTTTTATGGTGACATGCCCGAACACCCTGATTTAACAACCCGAATTAATACCGAGCCGGATATCTGTACCAGTTTATTAATCAACCAGTATCTGGATAACAAGCATTATCTGTGGGCTGTCACCGGTGCTTTTGGTGATAATCTGAACAAAAGCGCTCAAAACCTGGCACAACAGCATCAGTTAAGTGCTGCACAATCAGAGACTCTGCGGGAGCTGGGCATACTGCTTAACTATAATGGTTACGGTGCCAGTATTGAGGATTTACATTTTCATCCAGCCGAACTTTTTAAACAGATCCTGCCCTATCCCGATCCATTTGAGTTTATCAATGATCCCCGGTCTGCTTTTACCACCCTTAAGCAGGGCTACCTGGATGATTCTGCCCATATCAGCAGCTTAAGCAGTGAATACGAAACCGATAAGGTGGCTCTGTTTATTTTACCCGACGCCCCCTGGGCCCGGCGTATGAGCGGTATTTTCAGTAATGATCTGGTCAACCGCTACCCGGATCGGGCCCATGCCGTTCTGACACATAATAAACAGGGCGGCTATTTAATCAGTGTGCGTGCACCGTTAAATAACAAAACCGGTGCGGATGAATTATGCCGTCAGTTTGATACCGGCGGCGGTCGTCAGGCGGCAGCCGGGATTAATCATTTACCTATAGAGCAAGTGGATTTGTTTATTGAGCGTTTTTCACAGCAGTTTAGCTGAACAACTCTTTCAACCTAAAAAAATCCTGTCCATTTTCAGAAACTGCCACTGGACTATCTGTTTTAAGAGACTAAAATTAATATTGATTAAAAAATAGTTTAAGAATAGTTTAAGAATACAACCAAATTCAGAAGAGATTTATAAAATATGCCCCATATTCCGGAACAGAGACAATTTTCACGGACCAGCGTCAGTTTTCCGGTCAGCATTGAGCTTCCTAACCGTAAACGGGCCAAAGCCACGGCCGTTAATATCGGCCAGGGTGGAATGCTGGTTAAGGGGGTATCCGGTGTCAATTTCTCCCGGCTGGATGATGTGAATGTCTATCTGCCCATTGATGAAAAACAGAACAGTGTTTATACCATTGCGGCTAAAGTCACCCGCATAAAAGGCAGTGAAATGGGGCTGTTTTTTTACTCCGATCCCAGTGAATTTTTACAGCTTATAAATTAAACTTCTGCTCATTAAACTCACAACAGAACACCGAGCCTTTGCCCGGTTCACTGCTTATAAGCAGTCTGGCATGATGATGGTTCAGGACATGCTTGACTATCGCCAGTCCTAGACCGGTTCCGCCACTGGCACGGGAACGCCCCACTTCTACCCGGTAAAAACGCTCAGTTAATCGATCCAGATGCTGCTGCTCAATCCCGTCACCGGTATCCTCAACCTCAAAACAAAACTGTTTTTTGCCTTTGCGATACCAGCGGATAGTAATGGCGCCGCCATCGGGCGTATAACGAATGGCATTACTGATCAGATTGGTAAATGCACTGCGCAGTTCCGATTCATCACCCTGTAAAAAAGGAATGCTTTTGTCCGTTTCCACTGCGATTTTATGCCTACCGTTACTCATGGCCAGCGCCTCATGTTTTAATATTTCCATCATATTGGACATACTGACCATAGCCATCTGGTGGCTGTTTTTCTCATTGGCCTCCACTCTGGAAAGCAGTAATAAATCTTCAATAATACGGCACATACGATCCGACTGCTGCTGCATCATTTTTATAGAACCAGAGTACATTTCATCATCACCGAGATATTCGGCAAAGGTTTCCAGATAACCGGAAATCACCGTCAGTGGGGTTCTCAGTTCATGGGAAACATTGGCCACAAAATCCTTTCTGACATCCCGTAACTGCTGAAACTGGGTAATATCACGGGCTATCAGCAACCAGCGTTTGCCAAAGGGAATTAAACGGACAGACAGGCGCCGGGTTTTATCCGGTGAGTCCATTTCCAGAGTGCGGGTTTCACCCAGATAATCAAAGGATTCCAGAAAGGTGATAAATTCCGGGCTGTGTAAAAGATGAGTTAAGGGTTTGCCAATGTCCTTGCGGGGCCTGAGTCCCAGATAGCTTTTGCATTTACCGTTTAACCATTCAATTTTCCAGCGTTTACCCAGAATCATGGTAGCATCAGGCACCGCTTCAGTGGCTTCTTTATAACGCTCCAGCAGACTCTGGATTTTACGGCTGCGCTTATGCTGCTGACTCCGTAAACGGTAAAGATAATGAAAAACATCCCCCCATATCCCCCAGGGCTTCGGGGGTAAACTCAACTCGGGGCCCGATATCCAGTGAATAAGCACCTTAAGATGATATAAATGCCAGAGCGAATAAAGAAAAAGACCAATAGCCAGCACCGCCCAGAAATAACCGGTTATAAACCCCAGCATAAACAACGTGATAAGCCCAAAAATCAGCCGGTACACTTCTTTAATATAGGAGCTGGCATCAAATTTCATGATTTACTCAGGATTGAGTCGAAAAGCGGTAACCGGATCCCCGCACAGTCTGCACAAGCTGGTCTTTTTTATGCTCGGCCAGTACTTTTCTTAAACGGCGTATATGCACATCCACGGTACGCTCCTCAATATACACATTGCCGCCCCAGACCCGATCCAGTAACTGACTGCGATTATAAACCCGCTCGGGATGGGTCATAAAAAAGTGCAGCAGCTTATATTCAGTTGGCCCGAATTCCAGTGTTTTACCTGCTATTGTTACCCGATGGGTTGCATTATCCAGGGTAATACCGCCAATTTCCAGAACTTCCCCCATACCTGGATCAACCCGTCTTAATACCGCTTTTATACGCGCCATTAACTCCCGTGGAGAAAACGGTTTGACCACATAATCATCAGCACCACAGTCCAGTCCCCGCACCCGGTCATTTTCATCACCCCGGGCGGTTAGCATAATAATAGGGATATCCTGGGTGTCTGGGTTGCTTTTAAGCCGTTGTGCCAGTTCCAGACCACTCATGCCTGGCAGCATCCAGTCCAGAAGAATCAGATCCGGCCGCTGATCCTGTATCATAACCTGCGCCTGCTCAGCATCTTCTGCTTCCTGCAAAGCATACTTACTTTTATGAAAAGCAAATTTTATCATTTCCCGAATAGCCAATTCATCTTCAACAATCAGCACCCGTTTTGCGGACATATACACCCCATTAAAAGAATACAATCAGTTATTATTGCCTGTATTTAACACTACCATTATGACAATAAGATGACAATTATATGACTAATTCATCATTCTGAAAAAACAATGAAACACCAGATTCAAACACTCAGAGACTGTTCAACCGACAATTTAGAATATTATAGTAGAATCCTTGTGTATAATTTAGGATAATACGGCCTCAATCACTCAGGACAGGATATGGACATTTCATATAAACAATTTTTTATTATTTTAGTTTTCTTAATCACTGCGCTTACTTCACTTGCGGCTAGTGCTGCTGAGACCATGTATGTCAGTGATGAGCTGTTTATCAATATGCGCTCCGGTAAAGGCAACGGCTTTAAAATCATTAAGATCATTAAAAGCGGCACGCCGTTAACCGTACTGGAAAAAGACTCCGGCTACACCCGAGCCCGTACCCCCCAGGGTGTGGAAGGCTGGGTATTAACTCGCTTTTTAAGCAAGACACCGGCGGCTAAAAACCTGGTGGCAAAAGCCCAGAAAGATGTCGCAGAAATGAAACAGAAATACGATGCGATGAAAAGCGAACTGGAAAATCTGAAACAGGAACGTGACAGCCTGAGCCGTTCTGAAAAATCTCTGCTGGCCAATAAGGAAAAGC
>JALTKC010000291.1 GCA_027076245.1 Gammaproteobacteria bacterium | reverse complement strand
GGCTTCTTCATTATCTGCTTCAAAACGCATGGTTAGATTATCACTGGTATTTGAGGCTCGTACCAGTCCCCAGCCGTCAGAATATTCAACCCGGATACCATCAATTGTAATGACATTACCATCATTAAAATGTGCGCTGTTCGGATCCAGTTTTTCCATAATAGCAGGTGCATCCTGTGTAGGAATAAGGATTTCAGGAGTATTAAGAGCATCGGGCAATTCCGCAAAAATCTGCCGTGACTTGCGCAGGTCGATGGATAATATTTCCAGAATCCGGGCAGCAACAAAAAGGCCGTCATCAAAACCGTACCAGCGGTCTTTAATAAAGATATGGCCGCTCATTTCACCCGCCAGCAAAGCCCCGGTTTCAAGCAGTTTACTCTTCATAAAGGAATGCCCACTCTTGCACATCATCGGCTTACCACCCAGTTCACGGATAAACGGTTCCAGCTTACTGGTTGATTTAACATCGTAAAGAATTGTAGCTTCCTTATTACGGGTCAGGATATCTTTTGCCAGCAACATTAATATTCTGTCCGGCCAGACTATATCACCACCGGAAGAAATCAGGGCCAGCCGGTCGCCGTCTCCGTCAAAAGCAAAACCAATATCAGCCTTAACTTCTGTTACTTTTTCTATAAGCTGGGTAAGATTTTCAGGTCGACTGGGATCCGGTTCGTGCACTGGGAAATCACCATCGACTTCGGAATTTAAAGCAGTCACCTGACACCCCATCTGCTCAAAGAATGTGGCGGCAAATTTTCCAGCCACGCCATTTGCCGTATCAATAACAATATTCATTGGCCGGGCAAGCAGTACATTACCTGTTATCTTGGTGATATATTCTTCCATGATATTAAATTGTTCCAGCTTGCCAGCGGTACCATTTTGTTCAGCCGGGGTGGAACCCGCCAGTTCAGGGGAAAGTACCTGTTGCTTCAGTTTTTCCAGACGATCCTGACCATAGCAATGACCGCCCAGCATGATTTTCATACCATTGTAATTACCTGGGTTGTGGCTGGCAGTCACTATCAGGCCATTACCATCCGTTTTAGTCAGTGCGGCAAAATAGAGTACCGGACTGGTTACCATACCAATATCCAGTACCTGTAAACCGCATTCAACCAGGGTATCTGTTACCACCTTATGCAGTTCAGGACTGCTATTACGGCCATCTCGTGCTACCGATATACGGGTCTGTTTAAGTTCATTCATTTCTCTGGCAATAGCAAAAGCTATTTCCCTGAATATTTCTGGGTTGATATATTCACCGTATTCACCACGAATATCATAAGCACGGAATATTTTATTCAGTACCAGTGTCAGGTATTCCTTATCAACGGCCTTATCATCATCCACTTTTATATCGGATGCAGGCGCCGGAGTGGATGGAACAAAATCTTCATCAATGGCTTCTGGTTTAGCTGTTTTATCCACTGGCTTTGTTTCTGCCTTATCGGACTCTGTTTTTTTAACCAGCTGTGAAACCAGACGAACCAGCATAAGAATTGTAAACACAAGACATGCAGTACCCAGTACCAGCAATAACAGAGGTAGCCATAACTGCTGTGGAGTCAGCTCAACCTGCTGTTGAGCTGGCCATAATTTTAACTGCCATTGAGTAGGGCTTATTCTTTGAGACACAGATACCGGCAACGATTTAAGTGAAGCATCCCCTTTACGAGCCAGCACCATTGAACGACCTGAGAAGCGCTGGATAATCTCAACATAACCGATGGAATGCTTAAATTCTTTGATCAGTTCTTTTACAAAGAGTGGAGACATGCTGGCATAGATGTAGCCAATAGTAACTATCTTATGAGCATCAACATCCATATAGCTGACTTTACGAATAATCACCAGCCGTGCATTTTTAGTATTGGCACGGTGAACTTCTATTTTTATATCATTAGTCTTTTTATTATTGCTTTTAGTATTTTTCAGTTCTTCAAGTAAACCCAGTACGGCATAGCCCATATCCGGCTTATCAATAATCGTTTCATCACTGTAGTTTTCAGGAATAATTTCAATTACAGCCTGATAGCCCAGCAGAGCAGCCAGTTCTGTTTGAAGGACACCCTGCCAGGATGGATCATTAAAATTTTCAATATATTCTGCATCTTTAAGAATATAATCGAAGTTTGCTATCTTATCCCTTAATATAAGCTCAGCCTGCTCCTGAAGATTATTTAAGGCTTTTTCTGCATTGGCTTTAACCTGTTTCTGAAAATTGTTTTCTATGTTGGTTTTACTCACCGAAGCGGCATAAAACAGCCCCAGGGCCAGTGCAAGAAGCAGAATGATAAATGACCCCAGACGTAAAAGTTTTTTCTTTTCTTCATCTATTTTTATCGCAGACCCGTCTTTTTTAATCCCTTTAATCTTTTTTTTCTTTCCTTTTTTCAGGCGTTGCTCCTCCAGTTCTTCCTTGCGCTTGGCCGCTTTTTCTTCCTGGATCATCTCCTGAATTTTTGCTTTTGTGTCATTCATATAATTGTTCCGCTCAATTTGTCTGGCTGTATGACTGGTTTGAGATATTAATCGCTTTTATATTGGTTAATGACTTCCTGTATGCCCAAAACCACCTTCTCCGCGCTGGCTTTGATCAAAGGAGTCAACAATTTTTAACTGTGCCTGCACAACCGGAACAAAGACCAGTTGGGCTATACGCTCACCCGGTTTAATGGTAAAAGCGGTATTGCCACGGTTCCAACAGGAGACAAATAACTGTCCCTGATAATCTGAATCGATCAGCCCGACCAGATTACCCAGCACAATACCGTGTTTATGCCCAAGTCCGGAGCGGGGCAGGATCATAGCCGCCATATTATTATTGGCAATATGTATTGCCAGACCGGTAGGAATTAATACGGTCTCACCCGGTAATAATTCCTGATCTTTATCTAGTATAGCCCGTAAATCCATTCCTGCAGAACCATCCGTTGCATATTCCGGTAACGGAAATTCGGTGCCGACTCTGGGGTCGAGAATTTTTACATCAACTTCATTCATAATCTGTTTTCAGTCCTTATTTTTATGGCTGTTTTTATATTGCACGACAATTTCTTTTATCAGTTCCCTGGCTAACTGCTGCTTAGTAGTTTTGGGTAATACGGTTCTGGTAATTTCACCACTCTGTTGCTTGCTAAATAATATCAGTTCATTGGTATCACTGTTAAACCCCATACTTTGACCGTTACTATCTCTGCCGACCCTGTTAGCAGCAATCATATCCAGGTTTTTACTGTCCAGTTTATCTTGTGCGTATTTTTCCAGTTCTGTGGTTTCGGCTGCAAAGCCCACGGTAAACAGTTTTTTATTATGAGCCGATACATCCGCCAGAATATCAGGGTTTTTTACCAGCTCTATGGTCATACTATCCTGAGTTTTTTTTATTTTCTGAGCTTTGGTCGCTACTGGCCGATAGTCCGCCACAGCGGCTGTAGCAATAAAAATGTCCACATTATCCAACTGTTCAAACACTCTTTTATGCATCTGCAGAGCACTGCGGATTTTATAACAGTCCACGCCTTCCGGTGCATCCAGCACTACCGGACCACTGATCAGGCTCACTTCAGCACCAGCCTCATAAGCCGCCTGTGCTATTGCATAGCCCATTTTACCGCTGCTACGGTTGCTGATATAACGAACCGGATCAATATCCTCTATGGTGGGACCCGCGGTGATCAACAATTTTTTACCCTTTAGCTGCTCGGACAGGCTCTGCTGTTCTTGTAACTGCTGTAATAGCTGTTCACAGAACCGCATAATAGGCTCAGGTTCTTCCATCCGACCTGGCCCGTTATCCCCACAGGCCTGCTCTCCCATAGCAGGTCCAATCAGATGTATGGATGTCCGGCTTTTAAAACGTTGAATATTGTCCTGATTAGCCTCACTGCGCCACATTTGCTGATTCATGGCCGGAGCCAGAATAAGCGGAGCCGCACTGGCCAGACAAACGGTTGTGAGCAGATTATCAGCAATTCCCCGGCTGATTTTAGCAATGGTATTCGCGGTTACCGGTGCTATCAGAATTAAATCCGCCCAGCGGGCCAGCTCAATATGCCCCATACCGGCTTCGGCGGCTTTATCAAATAAGTCGCTGCGTACCGGGTTGCCCGACAGAGCCTGAAAGGTCATGGGAGCGACAAACTGTTCCGCTGAGGGTGTCATAACCACCTGAACCTGTGCACCGGCTTTAATTAACAGGCGTAATAATTCGACTGACTTGTAGGCAGCAACCCCCCCACAAACCCCTAAAATAATTTTTTTATCCTGGAAAAGTGACATAGTTTGCTATTCTACCGATTAGTAAGTACTTACCGCAATAAGTATTCCCCTCTATACACGGATAATTTTTTAGACTATGACCTGTGTCAGAAAATACCGGCACATATCTTAATCGTTTTTTTATAAAATAAGTCAATCATCATCTGCATAAGGATTTGCTATGTCTATTACTAACTGGCCGGAAGCCGAACGCCCCCGTGAAAAATTACTCCAGCGCGGTGCGTCTGCACTCAGTGATGCTGAATTGCTGGCCATTTTTTTACGCACCGGCACTCGGGGTATGAGTGCCATTGATCTGGCCTGTCATCTGCTCAATGAGTTTTCTTCTCTGCGCAATCTGTTTGCCGCTGATCTGGAAACATTTTCCCGTGCTAAAGGCGTCGGTACGGCCAAATATGTGCAGTTACAGGCGGTACTGGAAATGTCACAGCGTTATCTGGCAGAAACCATCAGCCGACAGGATACTATCAGCAGCCCGCAGGATACCCGGCTGTATTTAAAAAGCCGCTTAAGGCATAAGCCGCATGAAGTCTTTGCCGCTCTGTTTCTGGATAACCGGCATCAGGTGATTAAATTTGAAGAACTATTTCAGGGTACCATTGACGGCGCCTCGGTATATCCCCGGGAGGTGGTCAAAAA
>JALTKC010000290.1 GCA_027076245.1 Gammaproteobacteria bacterium | reverse complement strand
GAACAGATTATTTCTTCTCAATAATATGAAAAAATATCTCATCCTGGCGGATCATACCCAGCTCAGTACGCACCCGTTCTTCCACAGCCTCCAGGCCGGTTTTTAAATCCCGCACTTCTGCCCGCAGGGCATCATTACGTTCTTTAAGCAGCCGGTTTTCTTCACTCTGGGTCTTGATAGCGGTTTCCAGTTCACGAACTTCCTGTATGCTGCCTTTACCGACCCATAGATCGTACTGGAGGATAAGAATCAGTGCCACCAGCAGGGCTATGACATAGTTCATTCCAGATTTCCTCCAGTTAGCTCCAGCCCAGATTTTATTTCAGATTATAGAAGGTGTCTTTACCGGGGTAAACCGCCTTATCACCCAGTTGCTCACTGATGCGGATCAGCTGGTTATACTTGGCAATCCGGTCAGAGCGGGACAGGGAACCGGTTTTAATCTGACCACAGGAGGTAGCCACAGCCAGATCAGCAATGGTAGTATCTTCTGTTTCACCGGAGCGGTGAGAAACCACAGCGGTATAGCCGGCATCTTTGGCCATTTGAATGGCTTCAAGGGTTTCGGTCAGGGTTCCAATCTGGTTAACTTTAATCAGAATGGAATTGGCAATCCCCTTATCAATACCTTCTTTAAAGATTTTAGGATTGGTGACATATAAATCATCACCCACCAGCTGAACCTTTTTACCCAGGCGCTCAGTTAGCAGTTTCCAGCCTTCCCAGTCATTTTCATCCAGACCATCTTCTACGGTAATTAATGGATATTTTTCTACCCAGTTGGCCAGATAATCCACCATTTCGGCAGAAGTCAGAGATTTATTTTCTGAGGCCAGAACATATTTTCCGTCTTTGTAAAATTCTGAGCTGGCAGCATCAATCCCAATAAAGATATCTTCACCCGCTTTATAACCGGCGGCTTCAATGGCTTCCAGTATAACTTCAATAGCCGCTTCATTGGAAGGCAGATCCGGTGCAAAGCCACCTTCATCTCCTACTGCGGTATTCATACCCTTGCTGCTTAATACTTTCTTTAAAGCATGAAACACTTCTGCGCCATAACGCACCGCTTCTGCCATGGAGGATGCACCGGTGGGCAGGATCATAAATTCCTGAATATCGACATTATTATCGGCATGCTCACCGCCGTTAATAATATTCATCATAGGAACAGGCATAGTAAACGGACCTTCACCGCCAAGCTGCTGGTATAATGGTATACCGTTGGCATTAGCGGCGGCATGAGCGGTAGCCAGGGAAACAGCCAGTATGGCGTTGGCACCCAGGCGGTCTTTATTTTCAGTACCGTCCAGTTCAATCATTTTATTATCAATGCCACTCTGATCGTCAGCACTCATACCTAGCACGGCATTTTTAATTTCACCGTTGACATTGTTTACCGCATTTAAAACACCTTTACCCAGAAAACGTGACTTATCGCCGTCACGCAGTTCAATCGCTTCTCTGGCACCGGTCGATGCACCTGACGGTACAATGGCTCTTCCCATGGCACCGCCTTCTAATATCACATCCGCTTCAACGGTTGGGTTGCCGCGGGAATCAATTACTTCTCTTGCTTTTACGTCAACGATTGTTAAATCTGACATTGGTTTTCCTTAAGTTTTATTTGGTTTGATTATATATAAAATTTTTGTATCTATTCAGCGTATCTGACCGTGATTGTCTGCAGGTACTGTATTTCCGGGGACGCTCAAGTACATCCATGTATCGCTTTACGAAAACATCCATGTTTTCATAAACCCCGTAAATACAGTACCTACAGCCAATCACTCTATTGTGCTGTAATTGAAACTGAGTAGTTACAAATTTTTAAGCATCTTCTGCAAACACTCTGGATTTTACCAGCTGGTCTATATCCATTAATGTTTTAATTAAATCACTCATTTTATCCAGGGGCCAGGAATTGGGGCCGTCACTCAGGGCATTTTCCGGTTCCGGATGGGTCTCCATAAACAGTCCGGATACTCCACTGGCCACAGCGGCCCGTGCCAGTACCGGTACAAATTCCCGGTTGCCGCCGGAACAGCCGCCCAGACCGCCCGGCTGCTGTACAGAATGTGTGGCGTCATAAACTACCGGACAGCCGGTTTCACGCATAACCGCCAGTGAGCGCATATCGGACACCAGATTGTTATAACCAAAACTGACCCCACGCTCACAGGCCATTATCCGTTCATTACCGGTTTCTCTGGCCTTGTCGATTACATTTTTCATATCCCAGGGTGCCAGAAACTGCCCCTTTTTAATATTCACCGGCTTGCCGACGGCGGCCACCTGTTTGATAAAATTGGTCTGACGACATAAAAAAGCCGGAGTCTGCAACACATCGACGACCTCGGCGACTTCATCCAGGGGAGTATCTTCATGGACATCGGTCAGTATGGGTAAGTTCAGTTCCTGTTTAACTTTTTGCAGAATGCGCAGACCTTCTGCCATACCGGGCCCCCGGTAACTCTGGCTGGAGGTGCGATTCGCCTTGTCAAAGGAGGACTTATAAATAAAAGAAATGCCCAGTTGTTCAGTGATCTGCTTTAACTGTTCGGCTGTGGACATAGCCATCTGCTCACTTTCTATCACACAGGGACCGGCAATTAAAAACAGGGGCTGATCCAGACCGGTTTCAAAACCGCAAAGTTTCATTAAAACAGTTTTCCTTCTTTATTGACGATTTCCAGTCCGGCACTGATACGGGCCTGATTGATATAACTGGTAAACAGCGGATGACCGTCTCGGGGTGTGGAAGTAAATTCTGGATGGAACTGACAGGCTACAAACCAGGGATGGTCGGCCACTTCTACCACTTCCACCAGATTTTCATCCAGAGAAATACCAGAGAAAATTAAACCGGCATTGGCCAGCGGTTTACGGTACTGATTATTAAACTCATAGCGGTGACGGTGACGTTCTACAATCACTTCCTTACCATAAATTTCCTTGACCCTGGAACCGGCCGCCAGTTTACAGGGCTGACCACCCAGGCGCATGGTACCGCCCAGATCAGTATTTTCATCACGCACTTCAATGGTACCGTCTTCTCTTTGCCATTCCGTGATCAGGGCAATAACCGGGTTAGGTGTCTGAGGATCAAATTCGGTACTATGCGCTTTATCCAGTTGAGCTACATGACGGGCATATTCAATAACGGCCACCTGCATACCCAGACAGATCCCCAGATAGGGTACTTTATTTTCCCTGGCATACTGAGCCGCCAGTATCTTGCCTTCTACACCCCGGTTGCCAAAACCGCCGGGAACCAGAATGGCATCCATGGCCTTGAGACAGTCGGTCCCGTTCTTTTCTATTTCTTCTGAATCCACATAGGTAATTTTTACCCGGGTAGAGGTATGAATACCGGCATGGATTAAGGATTCTGACAGGGATTTATAGGACTCTGTTAAATCCACATATTTACCTACCATAGCCACATTGACTTCGCCCTGTGGATTTTTCTGGGCATTAACTACAGCCTGCCACTGGGACAGGTCGGCATCCGGTACATCCAGCTTTAGTTTTTCCACCACCAGCTGATCCAGCTTCTGCTCATGGTACAGTAGCGGAATACGGTAAATACTGTCCACATCAATGGCGGAAATAACACCACGCTCTTCCACATTGGTAAACAGGGCAATTTTACGGCGCTCTTCTGCCGGAATTTCTCTGTCTGCCCGGCACACCAGAATGTCCGGACGAATACCAATGGACTGTAATTCCTTAACCGAATGCTGGGTAGGTTTGGTTTTTAATTCACCAGCAGTGGGAATATAGGGCAGCAGGGTCAGGTGCATAAACAGGGTATTATCACTGCCCATCTGGATACCCAACTGACGGATAGCCTCCATAAACGGCAGGGATTCAATATCCCCGACAGTACCGCCGATTTCAATCATGGCAATATCGGCATCTGTGGCGCCCAGGTGAATGCGCTGTTTGATTTCATCGGTGATATGGGGAATGACCTGAACCGTAGCGCCCAGATAGTCACCCCGGCGCTCCTTGGACAGTACACTTTCATAAACACGGCCCGCAGTAAAATTATTGCTCTGGCGCATATTGGTACGAACAAAACGTTCGTAATGCCCCAGGTCCAGATCCGTTTCCGCACCATCCTCGGTAACATAGACCTCACCGTGCTGAAACGGACTCATGGTACCGGGGTCAACATTGATATAGGGGTCCAGTTTAAGCAGGGTCACTTTCAGCCCCCTGGCTTCCAGTAATGAGGCTAATGAGGCTGAGGCTATGCCCTTGCCCAGAGAGGAAACCACACCGCCGGTGATAAATATATACTTGGTCATTATGTTTGAACGGACTCTTAGATGGTAAAAATTTTAGTCGAAATTTAGTCGAACATTAGTCGGAACTGAAAGTAATAATTTTACCGTTTATTGCGGTTAATTTCACCCTCTTATTTCACAGTTATAGCCTCACTCGTTTATGCTGAATGGTCGATCAGATTTTATAAAAACGCCGGGTTTGCCGCTTTTATTGCCATAATCTTGATTAACAATATCTTGACCCACCTGAACCAGCTCATTATCCGCAAAAATTAATGGCATATAATCCCGTTCCCATGGTGGAATGCCCTGTTCCTGAAACCAGTGTTTTAACAGGCTTGACGGAGCACCATTAAATTTTCTGAAGCGCTCCCCGCCCTGCCGGAAACGTACCGTAATGGCCTGTTTTAAATCCTCTGTACCCGGCTCAATACTGATAGTTCCAATACCGGGCAGATTGAGCGGCTGATTCGGTTTAAGGGTATAACTTTGTGTTCTGACCTGTTCATCAATAAACACTTGTCCGGTTCGATTAATCAGATACAGGGTATTACGGTATTTTCTGATTTCACATTGAAAGGCATCTCTTTTCCAGCAGACCACTGGCGAGGCATCATCACGGGAAAAGATAATATT
>JALTKC010000289.1 GCA_027076245.1 Gammaproteobacteria bacterium | reverse complement strand
CGTCTGAACCATGAAGTAGAAACTCGTATTATGGATATTGATGCCGCCAGAGAAAGCGGCGCCATGGCTCTGTTTGGTGAAAAATATGACGATCAGGTACGCGTTCTGCGTATGAGTGATTTTTCCGTTGAACTGTGCGGCGGTACCCATGTTAAGCGTACTGGTGATATTGGCCTGTTCAAAATTACCTCTGAAGGCGGCGTGGCCGCCGGTGTACGCCGGATTGAAGCAGTAACTGCCCAGGGTGCTCTGGATTATGTTGAACAGCTTGAAGAACAGATGGATAATGCTGCAGCGCTACTCAAGACGGGCAGAGAGTCCTTTTACGATAAAGTGTCTGCGCTTATGGAGCGTTCCCGCAAGCTGGAAAAAGAGCTGGAGCAACTGAAAGCCAAACTGGCCAATGCCCAGGGTAATGAGCTGACAGATAATGCAGTGGAAATTGACGGTATTAAGGTACTGGCAGCCAAACTCGAAGGCGTTGATGCCAAAGGGCTGCGCGAAACCATGGACAAATTAAAAACCAAACTGGGCAGTTGTGTCATAGTGCTGGGCGTAGTTAATGGTGACAAGGTCAGTCTGGCTGCCGGTGTTTCCAAAGACTGCACCGCTCGTATTAAGGCCGGCGATCTGGTCAATAGTGTCGCCTCTCAGATAGGCGGCAAAGGCGGCGGGCGGCCTGATATGGCAATGGCAGGCGGTAATCAGCCAGAAAATCTTGAAAAAGCATTGTCAACGGTTCCATCCTGGGTGGAAAATCAGTTAAAATAAGCGCCTTTTCCGCCAGGGCTTATGTTCTAATAGGTGTATTACTGAAAACGGCGGTAAATTACAAAGACTGTTTGTAAAGTGTTTTTATAAAAACTCTTTGTAAAACAGTGCTTAAATCCTGCTTATATTAAATGGCTTAAAAAATGGCTCTGATTGTACAAAAATTTGGTGGTACTTCGGTCGGCACAGTTGAACGTATAGAAAACGTAGCCGAACGCATTAAAAAGTTCCGGGACCGGGGTGATGATATTGTGGTCGTGGTTT
>JALTKC010000288.1 GCA_027076245.1 Gammaproteobacteria bacterium | reverse complement strand
AAGCTGGCTTCCGTCAGAGTACTTTTTACATGCTGATAAATACGCCGGGCTTCATCGCTATGGGTGGTGATTTCAATCAGCATTTTCTGTTTAAAACCGGACACCTGTTCACTGATGTCTCCCAGCATCTGGGTATGGGCCTGTATGGAAAACCCCATAAACTCCAGTTCCCGTTCAGGGAAGGTCAGTAGGCAGTCGGTCATGGAATCGTACAGTCCATTGTCTACAATCAGTCTTAAAATACACTTTTGCATACCAGCGTCTCCCTCAGGAATATTTGCCGAAACGTTTAAAAATAATGGGTAGTATCAGCAGGGTTAAAAGTGTCGAGCTGATCAATCCGCCAATAACCACAATGGCTAGAGGGCGCTGTATTTCAGAGCCGGGGCCGCTGGCAAATACGAGGGGCACCAGACCTAAAGCGGCAATGGATGCGGTCATCAGCACCGGACGCAGCCGCCGTAGAGCACCTTCCATGACCACCTGTGACAGGGTCAGGCCTTTGGCCAGTAACTGGTTAAAATAGGTGATCATTACCACACCGTTCAGAACGGCAATACCCAGCAGGGCAATAAAGCCGACAGAAGCCGGTACTGACAGGTATTCACCGGTCAGCCATAAGGCAACAATGCCGCCGATCAGGGCAAAGGGCACATTGATCAATACCATCAGTGCCTGGGGTATGGAACCGAAGGTACTGAACAGGATCAGGAAAATCAGCACCAGGGCAACGGGTACCACAATGGCCAGCTTCTGTGCAGCACGCTGCTGATTTTCAAACTTGCCTCCCCATTCAAAATAATATCCGGCAGGTATTTTTAATTCTTTGGCTCTGGCTTTGGCCTCTTCAACAAAGCCGACCAGATCCCGGCCGCTGACATTGGCCACCACCACTGAGAAACGCTTGCTCTGTTCACGTTTAATGGATACCGGCCCTTCCGTGGATTTTGCGTCCACCAGCTGACTGAGCATTACGGTTTCCATACCCCTTGGTGTACTAACAGTGACCGGCTGCTGCAACATTTCCAGGCTGGATGCCTTGTAGGATTCCGGCGCACGCAGCATCAGGGGAATACGGCGGATACCTTCATAAATAATGCCAGTTTCCAGACCGTTAATCTGGGCTCTTAATATGGCTTCAACCTGATCCACACTCAGTCCCAGACGACCGGCCATATCCCGGTTAACCTTAAGCTGCAGATAACGCAGACCCTCGTTCATCTGGGTATAAACATCTTCGGCACCGGGAATGGTTTTAACCATGCTGACCATCTGCCGGGCCACATGGTTCAGCTCTTCCGGGTTGTCACCGAATATTTTAATCGCCAGATCTCCGCGGGCACCGGTGAGCATTTCATCCACCCGCATCTGAATGGGCTGGGTAAAAGCATAGTTAATACCGGGGAAGCGGGTTTCCAGTACCTCACGAATCTCTGCTATCAGTTCTTCCTTGCTTTGCATACGCCATTGTTCGGTGGGCTTGAGCATCAGGAATGTATCGGTATCATTAAGCCCCATGGGGTCCATGCCGATTTCATCTGAACCCACCCGGGCTACCATACGGGTAACTTCAGGTACTTTTTCCAGAATGGCTTTCTGGATATTCATATCCATCTGGGTGGATTCTTTTAAACTGATAGATGGTGTCTTTTCTATCTGCATCACAATATAACCTTCGTCCATCTGCGGGATAAAGGTTTTACCCACCAGAGTATAAATAAAGCCGGCGAAGACCAGGGCAATCACGGCACCGGTCACGATAATTTTGTCATTTTTCAGGCTCCATTGTAAAACCGGCTGGTAAATGGCCAGCAGTTTGCGGATCAGCCAGGGTTCCTGGTGTGATGGTTTACCCAGGATAAAGGAGGCCAGAGTCGGGATAATGGTCAGGGATAATACCAGTGAACCGCCCAGGGCAAAAATAATAGTCAGCGCTACGGGAACAAACAGCTTGCCTTCCAGACCTTCCAGGGTCAGCAGCGGCAGAAAGACCGTCATAATAATTAAAATACCGGAAATGACCGGGGTTGAGACTTCCTTGAGTGCCCGGAAAATAATATGCATTTTAGGCAATTGCCCCTGCGGTTTCTGAGCGTCCTTTTCCTGGTGGGAAACTATATTTTCAACCACTACTACGGCAGCATCCACCAGCATACCCACGGCAATGGCCAGACCGCCCAGGGACATCAGGTTGGCTGACAAACCGTACCAGCGCATTAAGATAAAGGTCATTAAAGCAGACAGAGGCAGGATCAGGGCCACAGCGATAGCTGCTCTGATATTACCCAGAAATAAAAGCAGCACTATTAATACCAGTACCACAGCCTCAATCAGGGATTTGGAAACCCCGTAAATAGCGGTATTGACCAGATCGCTGCGGTTATAAAATACTGATACAGAAATACCTTCAGGAAAGGCCGGCTGCAGTTCATCGAGACGTTTTTCAATACCGGTAATGACTTCCCGGGCATTGGCGCCTTTAAGTGCCATGACCAGTCCTTCAACCACTTCTTCCTTACCGTTCTGAGTAACGGCACCGTTACGATAAAGGGAGTCGATTTCTACACTGGCCAGATCCTTAATAGTAATGGCTACATTGTTTTTATATTCCACTACAATGTTTTGAATATCTTCAATACCAGTTAAATTACCCTGGGTTCTGACCAGCAGGACTTCTTCACCCTGGTTTAAACGTCCGGCACCGTCATTTTTATTATTTTCCCGTAAGGTGTCAATCAGCTCATCAATACTGATCTGATAGGTCTGCAGTTTCTGATAATCCGGCTTGACTACAAATGTACGCACATAACCGCCCAGAACATTAACATCGGCCACACCGGGAACCGAGCGCAGGGCAGGGCGGATCACCCAGTCCAGCAGATCGCGTTTTTGCATATTGTTCATGGTGCTGCCTTCTATGGTAAACATAAAGACATCACTCAGCGGAGTGGACAGAGGCGCCATACCTCCGGTAACACCTTCAGGCAGATCCATATTGTTCAGCCGTTCGGAAACCAGTTGCCGGGCCCAGTAAATGTCGGTGCCTTCGGTAAAGTCCAGGGTAATGTCGGCAATGGCGTATTTGGCCAGTGAACGTAATATTTTCTGGTTGGGCAGACCCAGCAGTTCCAGCTCCAGAGGAGCAATAATACGCTGCTCGACCTCTGAGGGTGTCATACCCGGTGCCTTGAAAATCATTTTAACCTGAGCCGGGGACACATCGGGAAAAGCATCAATTGGTATTTTCTGAAAAGCCTGCCAGCCGCCGGCCAGCAGGGCAAACACGATCAGGACCACCAGGGTACGCTGGACAAGGAAAAACTGTAATATTCGGGCTAACATAATAACTCCTTATTCAGCCTCAGAGCCGTTTTGTGCTTCAAAGGCGGATTTAATGGCGGTACTGCCCTGAACACAGACCATAAGCGGTTCTGAGTAGTTCGCTGCAGGAGTAAAATATAGCTGCTGACTGGTAATGTTAATGACTTTGACTGGAAGCGGTTTAATCACTTTACCATCCTGAATAAACACTACCGTTTTACCATCAAACTGACTGATGGCGTTAGAGTTTATTTTGTAGGTAGCCTGTTCCGGTGTCATTAAAAAACGGATTTTAAATAATTGTCCGGCACGCAGAGTATTATCATCATTCTTTACCCGAACATGAACATCTACAGACTGGGTCATGGGATCCACCATTAAATCGATATGCTGGATTTCTCCGGTTTTATTCATTCCCAGAATTTCAACCTGCTGTCCTTTGCCCAGTTCATTGACCATACTCACGGGCACTCTAATGGCTAAAATAATTGGATTGGTTTCACCCAGGGAAATAATGCTCTGGTTCTTTTCCACCCGTTCACCCAGGCGTACTTTCAGATCAAATAATTGCCCGTCAATAGGGGACTTTAACTGCAAAATGGCCGGCTGCAGCTTTTTTTTCTGCTCCATTTTTTCAATGGCGGATTCTGCCATGCCATACAGAGCCAGTTTTTGCTTTAACTGAATTTCTTTCAATATCAGTTTTTTGACATCGGTTAAAGCCTGCTGCAGTTTCTTGGTGGATGAAATGCCACTCTGGTTTAATTTGCGGGCACGATCCAGGTTTTGCTGGCTGATACTGAGATCGGATAAGGTGGCCAGAAATTCTTCCTGCATCTGCAGCAGTTCGGGGCTCTCCATTTCTGCAATAATGTCATCTTTTTTAATGGGACCATGTACATAATTAAGCTTTACAATCTGGCCGGATAAAGGGCTGGCCAGACTGCGTATGGTTTTTAGAGGAATAGTGGCCTGAGCCGGGAAAACAGCACTGGGTACTACCTTGACCGGTTCTGCCTGCTGGATTTTAATACCCATGGCCTGTTGTTGTTCATTGGTCAGTTTCAGGCTCTGGGCAAAAACGGACTGAGAAATACTGCCCAGCAGCAGAGCACCACCAAGAATAAGGATGGGAATGGAGCCCGAATAGATACGTTTAAATAGTGTGAACATTATTGCTGTGCTCCTAAAATATGTCCGGTTACCTGATTTAAGTTTGCAATGGCCTGGCCTGTTCGGGCCTCTGCCAGACGGTATTCCCGTTTTGCTTCTGCGGTTTGCTGCTGTACCAGTAATACATTTTGAATATTGGTTTCACCTAGTTGATAGGCCTGTTCTGACATACTGAGTGCCTTGACACTGATGTCATATTGTTTTTTGGCAAGATGGATACTTTGTTGTGCAGAGGTCAGCTGCTGCTGAACCTGAAAAGTGGCCTGTTCCAGTTGTATTCTGGCTTTGTCCAGTACCGCCTGCTGTTCATAGACAGTGCGTTTTTTTTCTGCCAGGCGGGGTGAAAAACCGGGATTAACACCCAGAGGAATGGAAACTTCAAGGATCAGGGAATTATTTTCACTGGACTTGTCTTTATCGTTCTGGGCGCCCAGAAATACAGTTGGGTTATCCCGTTTACCGGCCTGAGTTTTTTCCATCATGGCCCGGGAAATCCGCAGAGCCGAAGCCAGCTGAATTATTTTAGGATGCTGTTCCAGCGGTAATGGTGAAAGCGGTTGCTCCAGAATGTTATCAGGCAGGTTCTGAGCCTGTGTCCAGCGTTTAAAGTTGTTCCGGGCAATGGTCAGGGCGCTGCGTTTCTGTACCAGGTTGTTCTGCTGTTTTAAAACGGCTTTTTGAGCCAGAAGCTGGTCAATTTTAGGACTTTCACCAGCTTTGACTTTAAGTTTTACCTTGTTTAACAAGGACTGGCTTTTTTGCAGAGCTGAACGAGCCGCCTCCACTTCAATTTCAGCCATCCGGTAATTCCATACCAGCTTGCGCAGTTGCTCAGAGGCTAACCAGCGCAGATAGATCTGGTGGGCACTGAGCTGTTCGCCATAGCTGCGGGTAATGGATTTCTGAGCTTGCCTCTGACTGCTCAGCCAGAGGGGGAATTCAACCCCTGCCTGCCAGTTTTTATAGTCATCATCATCTGTCAGGCTATCGTTTTCGTGATGAACCACCACATTGACATCACCGGCTATCCAGCTGTCAGAATATTGCTGGTTAGTGCTGTACATTTCCTGAAGCCCCTGAGTGATCTGCTGTTCCGGCTGGTTTTCAATAATTTTATCCAGCAGGGCAACCAGTTCAGCAGGAGTGGCATAAGAGGCTGTGGGTAACAGCAGAGCCAGTACACAACTTAGAATATGGGGAAATATATGGGGTTTTAAGGGGGCAGCAGGTCTCATTTTTTATCCAGTTTAGTGTTTATTACTTGGCATTATAGTTGGTTAAAACTGAAATGAACCTGAAAAAGATATATAAGTTAAATATCACGTGTATAGGGAGTGACTGGAGAATGACTTTTATAGGGAGTTTGGTGAACGTAATGGTTGATTTTTGGTCTGATTAAACGTAGATTGAAACAATTATTATAAGAATTCTGATTCTGCCTGTCTGTTTTGCCGCCTGTCGTCAATATACTTTTATTCGCTCAAGGCTGCTTATTCGCTCAAGGCTGCTTAATTGCTCATGGCTGGTTTACCCGCTCATGGGTAGAAAATGGAATTTATAACAGTTAATTTCCGGTTTTTTTCCGGTTTCATAACTATCAACTGATAAATTTAAATTAAATTACGCGTTTAATGAGGAAAATATTAATGCATTCAAAGTTAAAAATTCAAACCGCTTTTGTTATGGTTTTTGTCCTGAGTTTTATTTTAAGCGGTTCGGTCATGGCGAAACCGGAACATGGTAAGAAGTTCAAGGACTGGACAGTAGCCTGTGAAAAACTGCCTTCTTCCGGTAAGGAAATCTGTAACCTGTTTCAGAATGTGACCAATGACAAAGGTAAGGTCGTTATGCAGGTGGCTGTGGGTTATCCGCCAGGAAAAGATACTCCTCAGGCTTTAATTACACTGCCTCTGGGGGTTATGTTGCCGCCAGGACTGGAATTTAAGGGCGGTACCGCCAAGGCAGTCCGTGTGCCTTTTTCTGTGTGTGTTAAAAATGGTTGTGTTGCTGGTATTGAACTGAAGCCTGAAATTATCAAGGGTATGAAGGCCGGTGAAAAAGGCAGTGTTAAATTTGCCGCCGGTGCCAAGCAGGTCATTGAAGTACCCGTTTCACTGAAAGGCTTTACAGCAGGCTTTAAGTCACTTAAATAAAAGGCAATATAGCGTGTTCTCACATTTCAGTGTGGGAACACATTGCAATTTTGCTTTAAACATCAAGATACTTTAACGGCACTGCCGTCCTGTCCAGCACTTTGCGCATAATAAAACTGGACTGAACTCCGGTTACTCCTTCTATGCGCGTTAATCTTTGCAGTAAAAAATCCTGGTAATGTTCCATATCTGGAACAATCACTTTTAAAAGGTAATCGGCACTCTGACCGGTGATTAAGTAACACTCCTGTACTTCATCAAAATCCTGCACAATGCTTTCAAAATTTTCAAAACGCTCAGGTGTATGTCTGTCCATACTGATCTGAATTAAAGCCACCAGTTTCAAATCCAGTTTTTTCTCATTTAGCCGGGCTACATACTGGTCAATATAACCGGCTTCTTCCAGTTGTCTGACTCTTCTTAAACAGGGTGAAGGGGACAGGCCAATTTTGTCAGCCAGTTCCAGGTTGCTTATTCTGCCGTTGTTCTGAAGCTCATCCAGAATACGGATATCCATTTTTGTTAGTTTCATAAAAATACTTTAATTGTATAAAAGTGAAATAATATTTTAATAAATTTATCATAATTAAAATATTATTTCATATATTGTTGTTTTGATGGAAAATTAGCACATTAATGTTAACGGACTTTGTTTATACTAATGGTTAATGAAAAGAAACACTTACAACATTATTTACGAGAAGAATTATGAAATCTGCCGCTTTTAATTATCAGAAATACCGGCCTTTTAAGCCGGTGCCAATGCCGCATCGTCAATGGCCGGATAAGGTGCTGACTCAGGCGCCGACCTGGTGCAGTGTGGATCTGCGTGATGGTAATCAGGCTTTAAAACAGCCCTTAAACAGTCAGCAGAAACTGGCCTTTTTTAAGTTGCTGGTGAAGATGGGGTTTAAGGAAATTGAAGTAGGTTTCCCTTCGGCTTCGGCAGAGGATTTTCAGTTTGTCCGAACCTTAATTGAAGGGCAGTATATTCCTGAAGGTGTCACCATTTCAGTGTTGACACAGGCACGGGAAAGTCTGATTAAACGTTCCTTTGAAGCCCTTAAAGGTGCCCGGCAGGCTATGGTGCACCTGTATAATTCCACTTCCAGGGTGCAGAGGGAACAGGTGTTTGCTCAGGATAAGCAGGGGATTATTGATATTGCCGTTAAAGGAGCGCAATGGGTTAAGGACTGTGCTGAGCAGCAGCCGGATACCCGCTGGCGGTTTCAGTATTCACCGGAAAGTTTTACAGCGACGGAACTGGATTTTGCCGTGCAGATCTGTAATGCCGTGAATAAGGTTTGGCAGCCGACAGCGGATAATCCGGTGGTTATAAACTTACCGGCTACGGTGGAAGTATCTATGCCCAATGTTTATGCGGATCAGGTGGAGTGGTTTATCAATCATATTGATTATCAGGATCATCTGATCATCAGTGTGCACACGCATAATGACCGGGGCTGTGCGGTCGCCGCTGCGGAAATGGCCATGCTGGCCGGAGCACAACGGATTGAAGGCACTTTGCTGGGTAATGGGGAACGCACCGGTAATGCTGATTTAATTACCCTGGCCATGAATCTGTACAGTCAGGGGATTGATCCGCAACTGGATTTAGCGGACATTCAATCCATCAGCGAGCGGATCAGTGCTTTGATCCAGATCCCCGTGCATCCCAGACACCCCTATATCGGGGAGCTGGTTTATACGGCATTTTCTGGCAGCCATCAGGATGCAATTAATAAATGCCTGAAAAATCAGCAGCCCGGTCAGATCTGGGAGGTGGCTTATCTGCCTATTGATCCGGCGGATTTGGGGCGTAGTTATAAAGAGGTGATCCGTATCAACAGTCAGTCAGGAAAAGGTGGAGTGGCTTATATTATTGAGCAGGAGCTGGGTATTAAACTGAGCAGGGAAGAGCAGATGGCCTTTGCAGCAAGGGTGCAGCAGGCCGTTGAACAAAGTGGTGCAGAAATGAGCCGTGAAGCCGTGATTGAACTGTTTAAACAATGGAAGGTTGGGAAATGCAGGCGTAATAGTTATACTGACTGGACGGCTAAGAGCACTGATAATACAGTGTACAACCATCCAGTTCAGTCAGAAACTTACATGCCGGGCATCTGATTCATCTGTATCTGGCTGTAACCGGCTGGAATGCTGACGGTGTCATCACTGAGCTTATCCGTGTTAATACTGGATAAACGGGTTTCCATCTTAATGCTGCCGTCCGGTGCATAGAGTTTAGTATGCAGAGGAATGCCGTTAATTTCTGAAACCGGGGTATTGGTGTTCATCATCTGCTGAGCCATTTTCTGCATCTGTTTCATAAAACTTTGCATATTGGTCAGAGTCTGGGCATCGGCAGCATCCAGTCCCATTTTATCCGGTTCTGCTATGCAGATTTCACTGACCTTAACCCCATTAAAAAAGGATTCATAAACGGTGCATTCAATACCGGCAACGGTTTCAGTGCGGTTGGTCTTTTTCTGATCCAGCTTTGGTGCAGGCTGGGTTTTATCTACCCGGGTCAGGTGATTATTCATCATTTTTTCTATCTGTTCTCTTTGTGCAGGCGGCATGCCTTCCATTTTTGCTTCCATAGCCTTGCGCATCTGGTCCATTTGCTCTCTGGCTTTTTGAGCCTGTTCTGCTATGGCCTTTTCATCCATGGACAGATAGCGCTTCTGATTGGTATCCACATGGGTTAAAGAACCGCTCTGGCTGTCATAAATACTGTAATTATTATTCTGTGTGGGTGGAGTAAAACGAATTTTACCGTCCTTGATTTTCATAGTGTTGGTGGTTTTTTGAGCACCATTGAGCTGTTCATAAGTGACAGTGGCATCGGCCAGTACGGTTTGTGAAAGTAAAACAGTGGGTAATGTAACTAAAGCGGTTTTTAAAACAAATTTTTTCATCAAAATGTTCATTAAAGAAGATACCTTTTATTAATTGAGGTTAAGGAATATTCCTATCATAACAAATTCAGACCACCCGATCATTGCCGCCGTCAATGGGAAGCTGAGCTGCTGTGGTTTTGGCAAATAATGGCCCGCACATTTCTGCCGCCAGCTCGGCCACATCATGGGAGGTGATTTCAGTTTTAAGCAGGTTATTGGTTTTGTATTCCTGTACGGTTAAACCATAATGTTTTGCCCTTGATGCCAGTACTTCGTCTGTCCAGATGGCGGTATCAAATACGGCATTGGGATGCAGGGTGTTAATACGGATATTGTCCTGCCCCCATTCCAGAGCGGCCACCCGGGATAACTGGGTTAAAGCCGCCTTGGCAGCGGAATAAGCCGCCGCGCCGGGGCCGGGTGCGGGGACATTTTTAGACCCCATAACAATGACCCGGCCGCCATTGGGCGCCAATTTTAAAAACGGGTGAGCCTTGCTCATAAGGGAAAGGTTGGCATCCAGGTTAATATTCATCACCTTGCGCCATTCAGCCATAGCCAGGTTTTCGATCCGGCATCCACCGGGGAAAATACCGGCATTAAGGATCAGCATATCCAGACCGCCGAACTGGCGGATGGTTGTTTCCAGTGCTGATGTCAGAGCCTGCTCATCGGTGACATCACAGCAGATCCCCAGGTAGTCGGGACGCTGATACAGGTCTTTAATTTCCGGCAGAATATCCAGCGCCACCACACAGGCTCCCCGTGCCAGCAGGGAATCAACACAGGCTTTGCCGATACCGCTGACCGCTCCTGTGACCAGAGCTACTTCTCCATCAAAACGGGTGCCGCAGGCTGAGCCGGATTTTTTCAGCTTGGCCTGTTCCAGTTCCCAGTATTCGACATCAAAAATATCCTGATCCGGCAGGGCACAATACCCCCCCAGTTGGGTGGCGCGCAGAATAATATCCATAGTGTGCTGATAAATATCTCTGACTATCTGAGCTTCTTTAATGGTTTTGCCAATAGTCAGCATACCGGCCTGTTTATGCAGGGCAATACGGGGCAGAGGATCGAGCATGGTTTTTTGCTGGCCGTCATGGGGATTACGGGCGCTGGATTCAAAATAAGCCTTATAGTGTTTAATGTACTGCTGCAGGTCTTTGTTAAAATCATCGGATAGTTCAGATAAGAGTATGGGTAATTGTTTGGTACGGATTACATGATCGGGTGTGGCCGGGCCCTGCTGGCTGATGTGTTTACTATCTGGATGGTTGGCAAAACCCAGTGTCTGTTTATCCCGGGTCTGGTGGATAATCAGCGGTTTTTGCAGTTCTATGGATAATAATTGCCGGAAGCGGCAAAGTTCCAGAGGAGTCATATCCGGGCTGACCGATGCAGTGTCTGTATAGTGAGAGCTGACATCCAGTGCCTGTTTCCGGGCGAGGTAATCTTCAGCCATGGACACCAGTTCAATCATGCGGTCATAGGATTCTCTGGCGGTTTCACCAAAAGAAAAGATGCCGTGGTTCATAAGCACCATGCCGATAGTTTCATCTGTGGCCTGCTGAGGAAATAACTCAGCACACAGTCTGGACAGGTCAAAACCGGGCATTACATAAGGAATAATCACCACCTTATTACCGTAAATGGCTTTAATTCTGTCCTCACCATTAGCAGTATTGGTAATGCTGACAATGGCATCAGAATGGGTGTGATCCACATATTTATAAGGCAGCAGGGCATGCAGTATGGTTTCTACAGAGGGCGCTGGAGCTGCGGCATTGGTCATATGGGTTTTAAGCTCATTAACCATCCGGGCATCGGTCAGTTGCGGTAGTTGAGCCAGTTTTAACAGGTGATCCATACGCACCGGTGCATAGCCCTGGGCTTCTATGGTTTCCAGATCCCAGCCGCTGCCTTTAACATAAAGAATGGTTTCCTGGTCGCCAACAATATTAGTGTCTTCTATTTTAACAGAAGTATTGCCGCCACCGTGCAGAACCAGTGACTTGTCACGGCCCAGTAAGCGGGAGCTATAAACCCGTAAAGCCAGTTCATCGGTATAGTGTTGAGCTTCCTGATCATCCCAGAGATTGCGCATGATTTTTCCTGTCTGTTGCTAACAAAACAGACAGCATAAGCCAATGGTTTTATTTGTCAATCGGCAAGGATAAACAGACTTGCCGGTGGATGGAAAAGCCTTGCCGTTTTATGCTCTGTTTATATAAATAAAAATTATAAGTGATTGAAAAATAATAAAACTATAAAACTGGTATGCGACTTGCTTTATAGAAACACAGAAATAAACAGCTAAAAAATGGCAGGTTTTAAAAGGACAGTTGAAATGGGAATAAGTTTTGATAAATATCTGGGGCCGCATGATGATGCCCTGTTACTGCGTTCAAAACGTTCGGAGATACTGGCCTCTAACCTGGCTAATGCCGATACGCCCGGATATAAGGCTAAAGATTTTGACTTTAAAGCGGCTATGGCGGATGCCACAGGTAATCGTTCAGAATTCAGCAAGTCCCGTTTAAAAATGGCGGCAACCAATAGTAAACATATACAAAGTGGACAGGTGGGTTTTTCTGTAGATATCAAGTATCGTAATCCTTATCAGCCTTCTCTGGACGGCAATACGGTGGACAGCGGTCTGGAAAAAACCGAATTTTCAAAAAATTCAATTTATTACAGTGCCAGCCTGCGTTTTATGACGGGTAAGTTTCAGAGTCTGACTAAGGCAATAAAAGGGCAGTGAACAAGGGTTAGGTTATAGGTTTTAGAGGTTAGGTTTTAGGTTTTAGGTTTTAGATTTTAGGTTTTGGTGGAGGATTGTTATGGGGTTGTTTAATACGTTTGATGTATCCGGTTCAGCCATGACGGCTCAGTCGGTGCGTATGAATCTGGTGGCCAGTAATCTGGCGAATGTGAATAGTGCGGCCAGTAGTGTGGAAGGGACTTATAAATCAAGACAGGCGATTTTTAAAACGGTTATGGATGAATTTTCCAGTGAGCCTTCCGTGGCCAAGGTAAAGGTGGATCGGATAATTGAGAGTGAAGAGCCGTTAAAAGCACAGTATCAGCCCTATCACCCCAATGCTAATGAAGACGGTTATGTGTATATGCCTAATGTTAATCCCATAGAAGCCATGGCCAATATGATGGATGCGTCACGTTCTTACCAGACGAATGTGGATGTACTGAATACCACCAAACAGTTATTAATGAGAACGATTAACTTGGGTAAATCTTAATTCGGTATTGAAAGACAGATGATATTTGAACTAAACGACCTGGGACAGGGGAAAGACAATGTCAGTAATTAATAATAATGTGGCACTCTACGATAATTTAGGCCTGACCAGAAAAAATGAGCCAAAAGAAGAAGTGTCCAAACAGGATCAGTTTATGCAGTTACTGATTGCCCAGCTTAAAAACCAGGACCCTCTACAGCCACAGGAAAACGGTGAGTTTCTAAGTCAGCTGGCGCAATTTGAAACGGCTGCGGGTGCCAAAGAATTACAGCAGTCTTTTGACAAGTTCAGTGCTAATATGCAGTCTAATTCAGCCTTACAGGCCTCCGGTCTGGTAGGACGAAATGTACTGGCACCCGGCGGTATTGCACAACTGGAAACCGGGGAGAATGTGGTAGGTCAGGTGGATCTGGCTTCATCCACCACAAATCTAACCATTGAAATTGAAGATGCCAGCGGCCAGCTGGTTAAAACCATTCCTATGGGTACACAGGCGGCCGGAGAGGTGAAATTTACCTGGGATGGTACAGATCAGGATGGTAATTATTTGCCGCCCGGCGGTTACCGGATCCGGGCAGTGGCGGATGTAGGTACAGAAACCGTTGCCCAGGAGGTTCTGGTCAGTGCCAAAGTGGACAGTGTTTCTATTAGACAGGGTGGTCAGGGTATTAAGCTAAACTTATCTGGTCTGGGCAGTATTGAACTGTCGGCCGTTAAAGAGATCAGTTAGTTATTTATAACGGGCAGGAGGTAGATCATGCCATTTCGTATTGGTTTAAGTGGGTTAAGTGCCGCTCAGGCAGACCTTAAAGTAACGGGCAATAATATTGCCAATGTGGGTACTATTGGTTTTAAACAATCCCGTGCAGAATTTGCTGATGTGTATGCTACCAGTAAATTCGGTTCGGTGAGTACCGCTATCGGCAGCGGTGTACGTCTGGCAGCAACGGCTCAGCAGTTTACTCAGGGCAATATTGTTTTTACCGAAAACAATCTGGATATGGGGATTACCGGAGATGGTTTTTTTTCCATGGATGATGTGTCCGGTAACCGGGTTTATACTCGTAACGGACAGTTTAAGGTTGACCGGGATGGTTATATTGTGGATAACAGCGGTTCCAATCTAAAAGGCTATGGGGTTGATAATACGGTTAATCCACCCATAATCAATACCGGGAATGTGGTTGATTTGCAGATTACATCCAATAATATTCCACCTAATGCAACAACAGAAGGCAGTATTATTGCTAATCTGGATGCTAATGCAACGGATATTGCTACGACGACTGCTATTGATCCGACCGATCCAACCACCTATTCGCATACGACTTCATTTACCACTTATGATTCACTTGGTAATGCCATGCAGACATCACTGTTTTTTCAGAAAAACAGTACGGCAACTAATGCTTGGACATTAGGGGTTCGAACGATTGACAATAGTGGGGCATCTATGCCCGCTACGGGTACGGATGATACTTCAGTGGTATTTTCCAATACCGGTACATTGACAACCCCTGCCAGTGGCCAGATTTCATTGAGTTATACTCCAACAGGTGCTGCGGCTCAGACCATTGTTCTGGATATTTCTGCCATTACTCAATATGGTGCTGACTTCGGTGTGACTAATATTACCCAGAATGGTTATACCACCGGCCAGCTTTCGGGACTGGATGTGGATCAGTCCGGAGTCATTTCTGCGCGTTTTACTAATGGAGAATCTTCTTTATTAGGACAGATCTTTCTGACCAACTTTACTAATAATCAGGGACTGAGCCAATTAGGTGATAATTACTGGGGAGAAAGTTTTACTTCCGGTCCCGGTATCGTTAATATTCCGGGTAGTGGTAATGCCGGTTTGATTAATTCAGGAGCGCTGGAAGATTCTAATGTCAATTTGACTGAACAGTTAATTAATCTGATCACTGCACAGCGTAATTTCCAGGCCAATGCCAAGACTATTACTACAGCAGATGCAGTTACTCAAACGCTGATTCAAATTTAAATCTTTCTTTATTTTCTTATTCTCTTATATTGCATAAAGCGGGCTTATAGCCCGCTTTATTGTTTATAAGACTAAATTCTCTGGTAAATCAAAAACTGGCTTGATAAATGCATCATATTTAACAGAACACAAAATGAGTTAATGTGTCAAAAATCAGTTATTGATTTAATTTTAGTTATTAACCAGTCAAGAGTTTATACATCATGGATAATTTTGCATTTATTGCCATGTCTGGTGCCAAGGAAAATATGCTTGAGCAGCAGTTACATATGAATAATCTTGCTAATGCCAGTACCACCGGGTTTCGCGCAGACTTTGCCGCTGCCCGGAGCCAGCCGGTGTTTGGAAATGGTATGCCCAGCAGAGTGTATTCCATGACAGAGAATCCTGGTACAGATTTTAAATCCGGCAGCATTATTTCTACCGGTAATCCTCTGGATGTGGCTATTGATGGTGACGGATTTTTTGCTGTTCTGGATAAAAGTGGTTTTGAGGCCTATACCCGGGCCGGTAATTTTCGCCGGACTGAAACGGGTATGTTAATTACCGGCACAGGTTTGCCGGTTTTAGGTGATGGCGGGCCTGTTACCATACCACCGGCCAGGAAAATTGATATTACTGCAGACGGCACCATAACCATTGTTCCGGAAAATTCAGAGAATAATGCTACTGCTGTTGTCGGGCGTTTAAAACTGGTTAAGCCGGATTTAACGAATATGGTTAAAAATGAATCAGGCCTGCTGGTTCAGAAAAACGGTCAGCCGGCAGAAACGGATGCCACCGTTAAGTTGGTAGCTGGTGCAGTGGAAAGTTCCAATGTTAATCCGGTTGGGGAAATGGTGAATATGATCAGTCTTTCCAGACAGTATGAAATGCAGGTTAAGTTGATGAAAAAAGCTGAGGAAATGGATCGATCCAGTTCGCAGTTGTTGAGGTTGCAGGGGTAATTAATGAGTGTTAAGTGGTAAGCGTTAAGTGTTAAGAAAGAGCCTGTTTAGGTGTTAAAAGATAAAGGTTTGATTAGGAGAAAGTTATGAATCCGGCATTATGGGTGGCTAAGACGGGGCTTGATGCACAGCAGTTGCGGTTGCAGGTGGTTTCTAATAATCTGGCTAATGCCAGTACTACTGGGTTTAAGAAAGACAGGGCCGTATTTGAAGATTTAATTTATCAGAATTATCGGCAGCCGGGGGCGCAGGCTACTCAGGATACGACCTTGCCTTCAGGTCTGATGTTAGGTACGGGTGTACGGGTGGCAGCCACTCAGAAAATGCATATGCAGGGTAATATTATCCAGTCTGAAAATGCACTGGATATTGCAATTCAGGGGAATGGTTATTTTCAGATCCTAAGACCTAATGGTGATATTGCCTATACACGGGATGGTTCTTTTCAGGTGGATGAGCAGGGGCGAATTGTGACCTCTGATGGTATGTTATTAGAACCGGCTATTACCCTGCCTGAGCAGACCTTATCCGTTACTATTGGTATTGATGGTACTGTTTCTGCGTTAGAGCCAGGCAATACCACACCGACCAATGTCGGTACCATTGAAACAGCGACTTTTGTTAATCCGGCGGGTCTAATGCCTATTGGGGATAACCAGTTCCTGGAAACCGTTTCCAGCGGTGCACCTACAACAGGAATTCCGGCTCAGGATAATCGGGGTACCTTACTGCAGGGATCTCTGGAAAGCTCAAATGTGAATACGGTTGAAGAACTGGTTAATCTGATAGAAACTCAGCGAACCTTTGAGATGAATTCCAAGTCCTTATCTACAGCGGATCAGATGCTGCAGTATATCACTCAGAATGTATGATGATAGTGTTAAGTGTTAAGTGTTAAGTGTTAAGTGTTAAGGGTTAAGAGTTAAGGAAATTCTTTTTGTGAGAGATATTATGATGAGCAGGCAGTTATTGTTACCGGGAATCATATTGTTGTTATTGTCCGGGTGTGCGCATGAACGGCTGGAGCATAATCCAAGGTATGCGCCTGTGCGCCCGGCGGCTGTTATCACAAAACCAGAAAGTACAGGTTCAATTTTTTTGAACAGCAATAATATTAATTTATTTGAAACCGTTAAGGCTCATCGGGTAGGGGATATTCTGACGGTGGTATTTGATGAAAAAACTACCGGTAAAAAAGAAACCAAAACGGAAGATAAAAAAGGATCCAGTATAGGGCTTTCAAATCCTGTTATATTTGGTAAGGCAGTGAAAACTGATGCAACAACGGGCAATGCAATGGCCAATACCGGATTAGGGCTGGCTGATGATTTGTTACAGGCATTAAATGCCAGTATTAAATCTACTGCTGATTTTAAATCCAAAGGAAAAAGTGAACAGAAAAACAGTTTAACCGGTAATATAGGAGTAACCGTAGTAGAAGTTCTGCCCAATGGTAACCTGGTAGTACAGGGTGAAAAACTGGTCACCATCAACCAGGGTGATGAATATATACAACTATCCGGCATTATCCGAAGCCGTGA
>JALTKC010000287.1 GCA_027076245.1 Gammaproteobacteria bacterium | reverse complement strand
ATCCGACCCAGGGCATGCGACAGGGTAATGATCGCGGCACTCAGTACCGTTCCGGTATTTATACTTTTTCCGAACAGCAGCAGGAACAGGCTCTGGCCAGCCGTAAGCACTATCAGCAGCGGCTAAATGCTCATGGGTTTGGAGAAATTACCACTGAGATCCTGCCTGCCGGCCCGTTTTACTATGCCGAAGACTACCATCAGCAGTACCTGGCAAAAAATCCGGGCGGCTATTGCGGACTTGGGGGGATTGGTGTGGCTTATCAGGACGAGCTGTCCTGAGGTTCCTTACACATTAACCAGGCAAAGATCCAGGTGGCCAGAAAAGGCAGGATAGCCAGATACAGGTTCAGTTCAAAGGAACAGAATAAATCTTTTGAATAACAGTTCCAGCCATTGCTCAGACCGGACATCCAGGCCAGAGCCGGTATCGGAATACCGGAATGTTCGCCATATAACAATAAACCGGGAGCCAGAAAAAACGCCAGATAGGTACTGCGCCAGAAACAGGACACCTGATGCTTAATAAGCCATTTTCTACCCCACAAAACCAGGGCAATATAAACCAGCAGCGCCAGTACCAGAGCGCCGATAACAACCATACCACTATTCAAAATTGACCTCACATAAACCTGAATTACTCATGCTGCGCATTTTATCCTTATCTCTGATTATTACAAGTTCACATCATTAAGACATTAAGCTCTGCTGTACTTTTTACCTAACAGGTTATCAACAGATAATGGACTGGGACCATACAGAATATAAACCAGTATCATGGCACCCCAGAGGATATGATCCATCATCCCCACCATATTGTAATAGTCGGTTAATGAATAGGCATAGGCCGCTACCGCATTTAGAATAAACAGGCCAATGGCTGCCGGGCGGGTTAGAAGACCAATAAGCAGCATAACCGGCAATATCAGCTCTCCTGCCGTGGCAGCATATGCGGCTATCTCCGGGGGCAGAAGGGGTACAGAGTATTCATAGGCAAACAGATCCAGAGTGGACTGCCAGGACTGAATTTTGACCATGCCGGACTGAAAAAATACTTTCAAAAGATACAGCCGAACCAGTAAATCAAAGCCGTGCAGCATAATATCACTGCGGGAAAACAGGAATTTTTTTATCATTATTGTGCTCTTTATAAATTATGACATCTCGTATATAAGCGCGGTTGTTTGTCGTGGATAAGAGGGTATGTAAGCTGTTTTTCAGGAATAAAAAAAGAGCATCTGGAAAACCGGATGCTCTTTTTTTACGGGTAATTAACTGAGACTTATTTTACCCCTTTATTACCTGCAATTTTTTTACAGGTACCTTCAGGGACATAAACCCACTCATCGGGATCAGCATCGGTCTTGGACATACCGGCACAGGCATGCTTGCTGGTACCACAGTCATTCATACCGGCCTTGGCAATACCCTTGCACTTCTCAAAACCGGGCTTTCCAGCATGGGCTGTTGCTCCCATCATGGCAAAAGCCACTGCAAATAAACCGATTAATACTGTTTTTTTAGAGTTTCCCATTTTATTTTCCTTTTTGTTTAGTTAACCAGAAACTGATGCATTTTCTGGTCTTGATTGTAATTTAAATACTGACGTATTCTATTAAGACCCACATGGTTACAAAAAAGTTTCAATTTTTTGTAACAAATCAATTCAGCATCTGTCAAGTATAAATAATGAGCCATTGGTATAACAGCTATTATTCCAGAAAACAGACAAATTAAAAAATTCTTCAGTGTTTTTTTCGGTAATCCAGGCTGGTCTGATAAATCCTTTCCAGTGTAGCTGTATCCAGATACTCTTCCAGCAGGGGAAAAAGTTCTCTTTCTTCAGCCCGGGTATGCTGCTTTAATAAAGTTCCAAACTCTCCCAGTACCGAGTAATCACCAGACTTCATCTGTTCATAAAAAGCATCCATCTGCCGGTGCTCTTTTTCCAGCTGGTCACATAAGCTGAGTATTTTTTTCTGCTCTGAAGCATGGTCAGCAGATAAATGTTGAATCACATGAAAAATACTGTCTTCTTCAATTTTAAAATGTATTTTCCAGTCACTGGGATAGCTCTCAACAATTTGCTGACAGAATTCTGCAATTTGTTTCTCATCACCCTGCTGTGCTGTATTAATGGCTTTTTGTGACAGTACCAGCGACTGATGATGCTCTCTGGACAGAGGTTGAAGCTGAATGATACGTTTCATGTTCTGCTTATATCCATTTTGGTTTTCTTTATAGTATCATTAATTTGCACTAATCCATTCATTAATAGAGGAAATTTATGAGTTCTGTCAAACTTAATAATGGCTGGAAGGAGTTACTTGAAGACACCTTTCAAACAGAGACCTTATTAAACCTTAAAGAATTTTTACGTGCCGAAAAAAAACAGGGCAAAATTATTCTGCCTCATTCCAGCCTCTGGTTTAATGCCCTTAACACCACTGCCCCGGAACAGGTTAAAGTGGTTATTCTGGGTCAGGATCCCTACCCCACACCCGGACACGCTCATGGCCTCTGCTTTTCAGTTATGCCGGACGTTAAGCCCATCCCTAAATCCCTGATTAATATATTTAAGGAACTCGAAGATGATCTGGGTATTACCAACCACAATGGTCATCTGCAGTCCTGGGCCGAACAGGGCGTATTATTGCTCAATAGTGTCTTAACAGTGGAAAGCGGCAAGCCTAATTCTCATCAGGGACGCGGCTGGGAAATTCTGACCGATGTTATTATCAATACGCTTAATCAGCAGTCCCGGCCCATTGCCTTTGTCTTATGGGGCAGCTATGCCCAGAAAAAGGGGGCCATTATTAATACCAATAAACATTTTGTCCTGCGCTCACCCCATCCATCCCCTTTATCTGCTTATCGTGGATTTTTCGGCAGCCGCCCGTTTTCTAAAATTAACCAGTTTCTTGAACAGCAGGGACAAACGCCTATAAACTGGCAAACTTAAGGTCAACATTAAATATTTGTAACTTGATTTTTTAGCCTTCATCACCCATTCTTAAAGACATTATAATTTTACTATCAGAATATACTTTACTGGAGCAGACCTATGGCACAGAAAATTTTAGTGGTGGATGACTCATCATCTATGAGACAAATGATTTCCTTTACCCTTAAAAGTGCAGGTTATGAAGTGGAAGAAGCCAATGACGGACTGAAAGGTCTGGAAGTGGCCAAAAACGGGAAGTTTGACCTGATTTTTACCGATGTCAATATGCCGGGCATGGACGGGCTGGCGTTTACCAAAGAAGTTCGCAAACTGCCCAATTATAAATTTACTCCCATTCTGGTGTTAACCACAGAAGCCGGTACGGATAAAAAAATGGAAGGTAAGGCAGCAGGGGCAACGGGTTGGCTGGTTAAGCCCTTTAACCCGGATCAGTTATTAAATACCGCCAAAAGGGTGCTTTAACATTGCTAACCATCTCTCCCTGCTTCTTTGTCAGAAGCAGGGGTATTCTTTTGCTTTAGCTCCTAATATTTTTATTATTTTTTAAACAGTGCCCACAATGCACCTGCCGAACCCAGTCCTGCCAGAACCTGAGCCTCAAGCATCAGGCCTCCGGAATACAGAATCGCTCCACATACCAGCAGACCCGAACTGATAATAGCGGATGTGGTCTTACTGCTCTGCCGTTCTATTTTTTCTTCAATACGGTTTAAGGTCTCACTTTTGTAATTAATACTCAGCTTACCATGACGAGCCTGTTGTACCACATCAAAAACCTTATTGGGGAAATCAGGCAGTTGCTCCATCCATAAAGGCGCATTGTGTTTGATCTGTTTGGCAAAAGAGCGGAAGCCCAGCTGCTCTTTCATCCAGTTTTCCAGGAATGGTTTAGCGGTATCCCACAGATCCAGTTCAGGGTATAGCTGCCGTCCCAGACCCTCGATATTAAGCAGGGTTTTCTGCAATAACACCAGCTGCGGCTGTACCTCCATATTAAAGCGTCGAGCGGTCTGAAACAGGCGCAATAATAACTGTCCAAAGGAAATTTCGTGCAGCGGCTTTTCAAAAATCGGCTCACACACCGAGCGGATGGCCGACTCAAAATCATCCACCCGGGTATCGGGCGGTACCCAGCCGGACTCCACGTGCAGTTCGGCCACGCGGTAATAATCCCGGTTAAAAAAGGCCAGGAAGTTTTCTGCCAGATAGCGCTGATCTTCCGGATTCAAAGTGCCCATAATACCAAAATCTATGGCAATATACTGGCCGGTATTGGAGACAAAGATATTACCGGGGTGCATATCGGCATGGAAAAAATTATCCCGAAACACCTGGGTAAAAAAGATTTCCACACCCATTTCCGCCAGCCGCTTAAAGTCAATATCCATGGCCTTAAGCTCATCCATATTGGTGACCGGTACACCATGAATACGCTCCATAACCATGACTTTTTTGCGGCAGTGATTCCAGTCCACTTCCGGTACATACAGAATAGGGGAGTCTTTAAAATTACGTCTTAACTGGGAGGCATTGGCAGCTTCACGCAGCAGATCCAACTCATCCAGAATGGTTTTTTCAAATTCATGCACCACTTCCATCGGGCGCAGACGACGGCCATCGGCCCAGTAGCGCTCCATTTTGCCGGCAATGACATACAGCAGGGCCAGATCCCGGCGGATAACTTTTTCAATATCCGGGCGCACGACTTTAACCACTACCTCCCGGCCATCATGCATGGTAGCGGTATGCACCTGGGCAATAGACGCAGAAGCCAGCGGGGTACGTTCAAACTCGGCAAAAATTTCATTAATCGGCTGTTTAAATGAGGCCTCAATAATGGCCACGGCTTTTTCCGCACCAAAGGGCGGCACCTGATCCTGCAGTTTGGCCAGTTCCTCAGCCAGATCATCCGGCAGCAGATCCCGTCGGGTGGACAGGATCTGCCCGAACTTAACAAAAATCGGCCCCAGATCTTCCAGTGCCATACGAATACGTTCACCCCGCGGC
>JALTKC010000286.1 GCA_027076245.1 Gammaproteobacteria bacterium | reverse complement strand
GCGTCTATAATCTGGGCACAGATAGCCAGTCCCAGGCCGGTTCCGCCTGCTCCGGTTCGGGTACGGCTGGACTGATTAAACTTATCAAAAATCAGTTCTTTTTCTGCATCCGGCACACCGGGTCCCTGATCCCGAACAGTCATCTTGATCGAGTCCGGTTTTTTTTCACAGATAATGGTAATTTCAGAATCCTGCGGTGAAAATTTAATGGCATTACCCAGTAAGTTACGGATCAACTGCATGATTTTGGAACTGTCGCATTGAATATACAGTTCATTTTCCTCAGAAATAATGCTGACTCTGATATTTTTATTTTCATAGAGGCTGCTTAATTCAGCCATCACACTTTTAATGAGGAGATACAGGTTATACTGCTTAAAAAACAGTTCCTGACTATTGGATTCCAGACGCGCCAGATCCAGCAGATCATTGACCAGATTTAACTGAATTTCGCCTGAATAATGAATTTTTTCCAGATAACTGCGAATTTTTTCATTATCCACCTTGCCCAGACGCTCCATCCCAAACTGGCTGAAACTTAAAATCGAGTGCAGCGGGGTTCTTAATTCATGGGACATATTGGCCAAAAATTCACTTTTTGCTCTGTCCGCTTCTTCGGCACGGATCCTGGCCTGATTCAGATCTTCGGTTTTTTCATCCACCAGTTCCTGCAGATGATCCCGGTGCTGACGCACTTCTTTCTGCTGTTGTTCAATGGTCTGGATAGCCTGATACAGCTCATCGCTGCGCTGTTCAAGCTGAACCTGCTGAATGACCCCGGTTTGGAAATCCATGGAAATACGCCATGACTGCAGGATCACAAAAGACAATAAAAACAGCGTCATAGCGAAAAACAGATAGGCAAACGGCACACCGTCCAGCCCCAGCATAATATAGACAGCCATTATAGGCACCCATATAAGCAGTATAAACAGCACGAGTACTCTGAAATAGGAAGCCAGTGTAGCCTGAGCGCCAGCCGTCGTTGCCACACAGATAACCAGCAGCAAATGACTGAACTCTCCCAGCCGGTTAGCATAAATCATCATGGCAATACTGACACCCCACAATACAGCCCCCATTAGGGTCAACACATAATAGGTGTTTAAATAAGGCTTATAGTCATCTTCTGATGCGGCAGAGAGCCGTTGAGCCATACTGACACGCAATAAACTGACAATAAATAACAGCGCAATCAGTAACCAGTAAAACCTGAAGAACTTCTGGGCTTCCGGAATACCGACATAGAGACTGCTCATCAGTAAAATATAAACCAGAGGAGAATACTCGGCCCGGGCACCGAAGTTCTGGGCAATACGATGCCGGACGATATCCAGCTGTCTGGCCGTTAAGTCTCCAATTTTTGAGGCATCAATATAAAACGGTGAAAACTGCACAATAAGTTAGCATCCCGGTTCAAACATAAAAATGTTACTGCTCATATTCTTTCAACTTACGCCAGAGGGTTGATTTGTTAATACCTAATATCGCGGCCGTCTGTTCCCGGTTGTCATTATTTGCTGCCAGTATTTTTAAAATATAACGCTTTTCCAGTTCTGCCAGAGTGGGTTGATCAGCGTCAATCTGTTCCCCGGTGGTCTGACCAGGCGCATCTACGGCATTAGGAATGGTTTCCAGATGCAGTATTTCACCATCGGATAATGCTACGGCCCGCTCAATAATATTGCTCAGCTCCCGTACATTACCCGGCCAGTGGTAGCTCATCAGTAACTCAGTAGAAGCCTTATCAAAACCCTTAATATTACGGTGATACTTTTTCGCAAAGCGTTTAATCAGCGCTTCCGTAAGCAGGGGCAGATCCTCCAGATGGGAACGCAGCGGCGGTACCTGGATATTTATGACATTCAGGCGATGGTACAGATCATGGCGGAATTTACCTTCCTGCACCATTTTATCCATAGGCTGGTTAGTAGCGACCACAAAGCGCACATCAATATCGATGCTTTCCAGCCCCCCCACCCGGGTGATCTGTTGCTCCTGCACTACCCTCAGCAGCTTGGTCTGCATATTGTCAGAAATATTGCAGATTTCATCCAGAAACAGGGTACCCCCGGAGGCGGTCTCCAGCAGACCTTTTTTCTGTTTGTTGGCACCGGTAAAGGCACCTTTTTCATAACCAAATAATTCACTTTGCAGTAAGCTATCAGTCAGCGCACCGCAGTCAATCACAATAAAGGGTTTATCTGCCGACTGGCTCTGAAAGTGAATGGCTCTGGCCACCAGTTCCTTACCAGTACCTGACTCCCCTTCAATAATAACATTACAGCGAATATCGGCAATTTTATCGATAATATCGTACACTTTCTGCATATTACCGCCAGTACCGATCATTCGGTAGCGGTCATCCTGATCCTCCCGTGCCTTCAGACGCTGTTTCAGACGGTAGTTTTCAGCCTTAATCCGGGAAACATTAAGCGCCTTATCGATAATAATTTTTAGCTCTTCTATATCAAAGGGCTTTTTAATAAAATCCGTAGCACCCAGTCGCAGCACTTCAATGGCATTATCTACAGTAGAATAGGCAGTAATCACAATCACTGGAATCTGTTTGTCCACAGCCCGGATCTGTGCCAGTACTTCAGCACCGGTCAGATTCGGCATCTGCATATCGGTGATCACCAGATCCGCCCCATGAGCATTAAAATAGCCCATAGCCTCCAGCGGGTCCTGAAAAATCCTGCAGTCATAGCTATCTTCCAGGTAGCGTTCCATCAGGCGGCCGGCCTTGGGTTCATCGTCAATCAGTATTAATTTCTGTTTCATACTTTATAGTGCATACTTTCTGTTACATACTTAATGGTACCGGTTTAATGTGTAACCGGCAGGGTTATTCTCACCACAGCACCGCCATCTTCGGCATTGTCAATAGTCAGTTCACCTTTATGGTTCTGAATAATACCCAGTGCAATGGACAGACCCAGGCCGGTACCCTTACCGACACTCTTGGTGGTAAAAAAGGGATCAAAAATCTGATCCATAACCTCTGCATCAATACCGGGGCCATGGTCCCGAATGCTTAATAACATCGAATTCTCATCATACTGCAGACTCAGCTCAATACTACGTTGAGTGCCGTGTTCAGTAGAGCGTGCATCCGCACAGGCCTGAATAGCATTGAGTAAAATATTAACCAGAGCCTGCTGTAATTTACCCTGATCGCCCATAATCATAACAGATCCCCCACATTCAATAGTATCCATGCCCTGTAATTCAACCTGGGCACGTCTGGCTTCCTGACGGATCAGCCCCTCAGTATTTTTTAGCAGGTCTATCATATTAATGCGTGTGAATTCTTTATCCGGGATCTGCCGGGCAAAACTCAGTACCCCCTGAACAATTTCTGAAGCCCGAATCACTTCTTCATCCAGAGAGCTGATATCCTCCAGCATATTTTGTAGATAGCGGGCAGACTGACGCTGCTCATCACCTTTCCAGGTGCATTTTTCCAGATCCCGTTTAATTAAACGGGACAGGGAACGGATATTGTTCAGTGGATTATTGATTTCATGGCCAATACCGGCGGCCATCTGCCCCAGACTGGCCAGTTTGGCATTTTGCACCATCATGTTTTCCGCCTTGATCCGCTCCTGCTGTTCCTGTTCCAGTTTTTCTGCCATATAGACAAAGGATGCAGACAACTGCTGCATCTCATCAATATCACTTTTCACCGGTTCAGGCCGACTGCCGTCCGCATAACTTTTAAGGTTTTTGGCCAGATGCATAATCGGAGTGGAAATTGCCCGGGAAGCAAAGTGCGCCAGAAACAGACTGCTGAAGGCTGCAATACTGGCCAGCACCCAGATCCCGACACGTATGCGTTCAAAAGGTTTAGTATAGGCCTCATCATTCACCTCACTGGCAATGAGCCAGGAGGTCAGGGAATCCGGATAGGGAAAATATTCAATATAATAGTAATGAGAGCGCCCGTTACTCGATGCCACTGAGCCAAAGGGGGATTCCAGAAACGCATTCCACAGCCGTCCCTCTTCAATCATCTGAATATTTTCAATAGTGGATTTTAAATGGGCAAAGCGCAGCAGGGTTTTATCGTCATACAGGATCTGACCATTGCGTACGCCGTTTTCTTCATCAATTTCTGCAATCAGCAATTTACCGTTATACAGCCGGGCCGCCAGTTCCAGCAGTTGATCGATATTAGAGCCGCTGATGGTCACGGCCAGATAGCCCACCCGCTCGCCTTTATAGATAAGGGGTACAAGTCCGTCAGGGATGACGATATTATTTTCCGTGCCCATTTCATCACGGGTCTGCGGCAATTCAATAAAGCTGACATTGTTTTTCGGCAGTTCTGCCAGGTACTTAATATGCTCAGGCAGAATAATTTCCTTGTCCATAATAGGATAGGGATCAAAACCTTCATAGCGGGTAATACTTTCATGGCCGGAGCGGACTTTTAATAAGGTATTGCCGCGAATATCCAGCACCCTGAAGGTATCAAACAGAGAAATAACCGACTGATACTGCTGCAGAAACTCACTTAAGGTTTTAAGTCGGTCTGCATACTGAGGATGGCGCTGGCCCCTGGCCGCAGCCTGTAGCACCGGCAGAAACTGCTGCACCGGCCTGGATTCTGTCAGCTTTAAGATCAGCTTCTGTTCCGTCTGCAGAGAGCGGGTAATTTCTGAGGAAATATTTTCCAGAGAGCGCAGAATATCCCTGGCCGCATCTTCATGATACAGGTTCTGCACATAATAAGTGGCAAACAGCCCCAGAGCCGTTGCCGGCAGCAGAGTAGCCAGAGTCACCCAGCGAAAAATATAGGATTTTAATTTCACAGTCTGTTTTTTATTATATTTTTAACGTTCAATAACCATCATTATATATCACCCACCCTATTATCCCTAAAACCTCATATTCACTTAAATGGATTTACGGTATAATGCGCAATTTCAAATATTAATAACAGGTATTTTTATGAAATGGTGTCGTGCAGAGCTG
>JALTKC010000285.1 GCA_027076245.1 Gammaproteobacteria bacterium | reverse complement strand
TGCAGGGTACCCTGGCTGGCCTCTGCCTGATACGGCGTATAGGCCGAATAAAATTCACCCCGGGTGGCTATTTCCCAGATAGCCGCCGGTATATGATGCTCATAGGCTCCGCCTCCGGCAAAACACAACGGCGTACCGTCCTGCATGGCTTTTTCTGTCAGCAGACGCTGAACCTGCATTTCTGAACGACGGGACGGAATATTATCCAGACCATCACTGCGTAGTTCAGGCGGGATTTCATCAAATAACTGTTCAATAGAATCCACACCGATAACCGATAACATCTCGGCTATTTCCTGGGAAGTATGGGGTATATAGGGCATATGACTTTCTCTGTTTCAAGGGCTCGGTTTCAGGAGCTTAGTGTTCTTCTGCTTCAACTAATGCGGCATAGTCATCAGCATTCATCAGGTTATCCACATCATCGGGATTAGAGGGATTAAGACGGAAGATCCAGCCTTCATGGTAGGCGTTCACATTAATCTGTTCCGGTGCGTCTTCCAGTTCTTCATTGACTTCAACCACTTCACCCTCAACAGGACAATAAATATCAGAAGCAGCTTTGACTGACTCCACAACAGCACAATCCTGTTCAGCTTCATAAGACTCGCCCACTTCCGGCAGTTCTACAAAAACCATATCACCTAACAGCCCCTGAGCATGTTCGGTAATGCCTACAGTTAAGGTACCGTCTTCTTCAACACGCACCCATTCATGTGATTTGGTATATTTTAATTCCTGAGGTATATCGCTCATATTATTCACCTTTTTTACTTATGTTCTGATTTAACTGTGTTCTGCATTCTTAAAAAAATATCTTACTACCAGCCTGGGAGCGCGGGCATCCTTGCCCGCGTAAAACTTCGGATTTGTAATTTTTTTGTCGCGGGCAGGATGCCCGCGCTCCCAGGAAATATTTTTTATGCTTTATTCAACCATAATCCTGCCATTTCTTACAAACGGCAGTTTAACAATTTTCGCATCCAGTAATTTATTTCGAATTTCTACCTGACAATGTTCTGTGGCACCGACAGGTACTCTGGCAAAACCAATGGCTTTCTGCATAGTAGGAGAAAATGTACCACTGGTCAGTTCACCTTCACCCTCACCGTCAACAATGACTTTCTGATGGGCACGCAAAACACCTTTACCGTTTAGGATCAGGCCCACAAATTGGTATTTTAGACCGTCATTTTTCTGCTTTTCCAGTGCCTCACGGCCAATAAAATGCCGATCCGGATTAGAAAAATCTACGGTCCAGCTTAAGCCGCTTTCCAGAGGTGAAGTGGTTTCATCCATATCACTGCCGTACAGGTTCATACCCGCTTCCAGGCGCAGTGTATCACGCGCACCCAATCCGCAAGGCTTGACACCAGCCTCATACAGATTATTCCACACCGACTCAGCCTGTTCGTTAGCACAGACAATTTCATAGCCGTCTTCACCGGTGTAACCGGTGCATGCTACAAATCGCTCATTGTCAGCACCCTGGTTTATCAACAAGGCATTAAAGGGTTTTAATTCTTCTGCACCGGCAATGTCATCACCCAGCGCCTCGCCTGCCAGTGCTCTGGCTTCAGGTCCCTGCACGGCAATCATGGCCAGATCATCCCGTTCAGTCAGTTCCACCGCATTATCGCCCAACTGACTGCGCATCCAGGCCAGATCGTTTTCCCGGGTAGCGGAGTTTACAACCACACGCACCCAGTCCGGCGCCATGGCATAAATAATTAAATCGTCAATGACACCACCCTCATTATTAAGCATGCAGCTATAGAGAGCCTTGCCGGGCTGGTCTGCAATTTTTGCCACATCATTAGCCAGCAGACGGGACAGATAAGCGATAACATCACTGCCGCGCAGATCAACAATGGTCATATGACAGACATCAAACATACCAGCCTCTTTGCGCACCTGGTGATGCTCCTCAATCTGGGAACCATAATGTATGGGCATATTCCAGCCGCCGAAATTGACCAGTTTGGCGCCCATTTTCTGGTGGGCATTAAACAGCGGTGTGGTTTTTAATTCTGTCTGGGTCATATAGAACCTTTTTGTTTTGCTTATTTGATTACTTGTTTAATTTCTGTTTTTGCTTTTTCATTATTACCCTCACCCTGACCCTATCCCGGAGAGATAGGAAATGATTGGGTCAGGCTTAATCTTCTGCGTGATAGGAGGAGCGTACCATGGGGCCGGATTTTACCCAGGTAAAGCCCAGTTCTTTGGCCAGCTCTTCATATTCGGCAAATAATTCAAGGGACAGGTATTCCTTAACGGGCAGATGAAATTTGGTTGGTCTTAAATACTGTCCCAGAGCAATACGGGACACATTGTTGGCCCGCAGATCCTGCATCACTTCATAGACCTCATCACGAGTCTCACCCAGCCCCAGTATAATTGATGACTTGGTTTCTACTTTATCCAGTTCACCGGCAAGACGCAGCATATCCAGTGAACGCTGGTATTTACTGCCCTTACGGACTTCCTTATATAAAGAAGGCACGGTTTCGATATTATGTCCCCAGATGAGCTGCATTTCTGGTGTGCCGGTATAGGGTGAATCGTCCATAGCGGCCTGAATAATTTCTACTGCCTGCTCCTGACATTCTCTAAAGTCCGGCGTCAGAAACTCCACACCAATATCGGGCTTGTCATTACGCAGAGCACGGTAGGTATCCGCAAAAATCTGTGCGCCGCCATCGGGCAGTTCATCCCGGTTAACAGAAGTCAGGACAATAAAATCCAGCCCCATTTCCCGCACAGCCTGAGCAATACGGGCCGGCTCGGTGGTATCCACGGTACCGGGTCGGCCGGTTTTAACGGCACAGAAGCCACAGGCCCGGGTACAGGTATCACCTAATAACATAAAAGTTGCAGTACCACGGTTCCAGCATTCATTACGATTGGGGCAATGGGCTTCTTCACAGACGGTCACCAGTTGGTTGCCATGAACACTGGCCGCAGTAGAAGCAAAATGTGTTTTTTCCGTCAGAGCCTGACGAATATAGGTCGGCATACGACTGCCGTTAGGTTTGTCAGAATGATCAAATACAGGGATAAATCGTTTGGCACGGGTCATGGAAGCGCTTTGATCCGGCTGACTGACAGAGGAAACCTGCTGTGTAGTGTTTTGTAAACTGCTTTTTTGCAGTTTATGCTCTGTCTTTTGCTGTGACTGAGTTGAATCGATAGTCATGACTTACCCGGTTTCTGGTTTGTTCTGTAATGGACAATAACTGAAAATAACTACAGGCGTATTACAGGCCAAAGCACGGCAAACGGATACGGCAGAATTATTTTCACCCCTCTGTCCAACTACCTGAGAGCTTTAGCCCCTTCGGTGGATTTAACCTTAAAATCTCTCTCCAGAGTCAATGAGGCTATCGGCAGGTTTTCAGCTGCATTGAGCTGTTCCTGGCGGATAGTTCCTGAGTTTGTACAGTTCTGAAACCTGAGCGTTTCCGGGTGTGTTGCGCCTTCGGTGGTATCTGTTTATTTTTAAAAACAGACACTCTCTCCCGTACAAATCGGCATTGAACGCCCATAATACTGTTTCTTGTCCATTATTTCCATCTTTTATGCTAATTTTAAACACCTTAACATCTGGAACAATTCTAAATACAAATGAGAATAGTTATTATTTAATTATTTAATAAAGCCTGTTATAATCACACAATCCAAATAACCTTTACAACAATAATGGTATTTTATTATGTCTGACAAATGTGGAAACTTTGCACCTATAAGCCGTATAACGGCATTGATTATCTTCTCTGCGCTTATGTTGCTCAATGGTTTTGCTCTGGCCGGGGAAGAAGTGAATCTTTATTCCGCCAGAAAAGAAGCCTTAATCAAACCCATTGTGGACAGGTTCAGCGAGCAGACCGGTATTAAGGTTAACCTGATCACCGGTAAGGCCGATGCCTTGCTGCAGCGTATTAAATCAGAAGGCCGCAATACTCATGCTGATGTATTTATTACCACCGATGCCGGCCGCCTGTATCGCGCCAAACAGGCCGGTGTTCTGCAGCCCATACAGTCTGATATTCTTAACCAGGTGATCCCGGCTAATTTTCGTGATCCCGAGGGCTACTGGTATGGCCTGTCCATGCGTGCTCGCCCCATTTTTTATGTAAAAGACCGGGTTAAACCAGAGGAACTGTCCACTTATGAAGCTCTGGCAGAGCCAAAGTTTCATAAACGGATCTGTATTCGTTCTTCCAATAATATTTACAACCAGTCCTTAGTGGCTTCCATGATTGCAGCTGACGGCGTGGAAAAAACCCAGCAATGGGCCGATGCCTTTGTCAAAAACCTGGCCATCAAGCCTAAAGGCGGGGATCGGGATCAAATCAAGGCGGCTGCGGCCGGACAGTGTGATTTTGCTATTGCCAACACCTATTATTACGGCAAAATGATTAATGGCAAAAAAGCGGATCAGAAAAAAGCCGCCCAGGCAGTTGCCATTTTCTGGCCCAACCAGCAGGATCGTGGCACTCATGTTAATGTCAGTGGTGCCGGTGTCACCCGTTATGCCCAGCACCCTGAAAATGCTAAAAAACTGCTGGAGTTTCTGGCCTCTAAGGAAGCACAGCGCTGGTATGCGGATATTAACTATGAATATCCGGTGCGTACCGACGTAGAACCCAGTGCTCTGCTGAAAAGCTGGGGCAGCTTCAAGGCCGACAGTATTAATCTGGATCAACTGGGTGTGAATAATGCAGAGGCCGTTAAAATTATGGATCGGGCCGGCTGGAAATAAGCCTTTGCCCACAGTAAATTCAGCAGTAAAACAGGGCTGAGCGCGTGTCCATAAAAAAAACCAGCCGTTGGCAATGGGGTATTCTGGTTATTACCCTGTTGTTTGCTGTACCGGTGTTCACCGTATTCAGTTTTGTCTTTTACGGTGCCAACGAAACCTGGCAGCATTTACTGGATACGGTATTACAGGACTATATTCTTAATTCACTGATCCTTATGCTGGGTGTCAGTATCGG
>JALTKC010000284.1 GCA_027076245.1 Gammaproteobacteria bacterium | reverse complement strand
GCTGGTACAGCACGGTGAACTTTGTGTTTGTGAATTAACCCATGCTCTGGAGCTGCCGCAGCCCAAAATATCCCACCATCTGGCCAACCTGCGTAAATCCGGACTGGTCAGTGACCGAAAAAAAGGCTTATGGATTTATTACCGCCTGCACCCTGAGCTGGAGTCATGGATAACAGAAATTTTGAAATTATCGGTTAATAATATCAAACATACTGCGCCGTTTTGTGATGATGATGTCAGGCTGATACAGATGCCTGATCGGCCGGCTAATCTTTGTAGTGCTTGAAAAAAGTGTTAAGCGTTAAGTGTTAAGTGTTAAGAAAAAGCATTACCGGCTTTAATGCTCTTAGCTCTTACTTAACGCTTAACATTTAGCACTTAACCCTGTTTTTTTAAAGAGAAATAAATGACTACTGAAAAATCTGCAAAAATCAGTTTTTTTGAGCGTTATCTGACGCTCTGGGTGTTTCTGTGTATTATTGTTGGTATTGTGGGTGGTCACTGGTTTCCTGCGCCATTTCATGCGCTGGGTGCCATGGAAATTGCTCAGGTTAATTTGCCTGTTGCGCTGTTGATCTGGCTGATGATCATTCCGATGCTGTTAAAAATTGATTTTAAGGCGCTTAATCGGGTTAAGGAACACTGGCGTGGTGTCAGTGTTACGCTGTTTATTAACTGGGCGGTTAAGCCTTTTTCTATGGCCTTACTTGGCTGGTTATTTATTCGTGGTGTTTTTGCTCCCTGGCTTCCGGCCGATCAGATAGACAGCTATATTGCCGGACTTATTTTACTGGCTGCCGCACCCTGTACGGCCATGGTCTTTGTGTGGAGTAACCTGTCCGACGGGGAACCTCATTTTACCCTGACCCAGGTGGCCTTAAATGATTTTATTATGATTTTTGCCTTTGCGCCTGTTGTTGGACTATTATTAGGCATATCTTCCATTACAGTCCCCTGGGATACTCTGTTGCTTTCGGTTATTTTATACATTGTTATCCCTGTTATATTATCCCAGCTATGGCGTTACTGGCTGTTAAAAGACGGCGATGAATCCAGACTAACATCAACCCTGTCTGTACTAGGGCCCTTGTCTCTTATGGCCTTATTAACCACCCTGGTACTGCTGTTTGGTTTTCAGGGTGAACAGATCATTGCCCAGCCTATGATTATTGCCATGCTGGCCGTACCTATCCTGATCCAGGTTTATTTTAACTCCGGTCTGGCCTATTTTCTTAACCGGCAGCTGGGTGAAGCCCATAATGTTGCTGCGCCTTCTGCCCTGATTGGTGCCAGTAATTTCTTTGAACTGGCTGTTGCTACGGCCATTGTATTGTTCGGCTTTCAATCCGGGGCAGCCCTTGCAACGGTAGTCGGGGTATTGATTGAAGTCCCTGTCATGCTTTCAGTCGTTAAAATTGTCAACCGATCCAAAGGCTGGTATGAGTCCGGAATAAGAGTCAAAAAAACTTAAGGAATCCTATAATATGAAAACTATTAAAGTACTGGGTTCAGGCTGTAAAAACTGTGAAACCACAGCCAACCTGATAAAAATCGCCGCTGAACAGGCTGGCGTCGAAATTAACCTGGAAAAAGTCACTGATATGGCACAAATCATGTCCTACGGCGTAATGTCCACACCGGGGGTGGTGGTGGATGAGCAAGTGGTTCATGCCGGGGGCTTACCTGGACCGGATCAGATCCGGGAGTGGATAAAAGAATAGCGCTGAGCGTTGAGCGCTGAGAAAAGCATTATGGTATTTGCTCTTTGCTCTTACTTAACGCTTAACACTTAACCCTTATTTTTTTGGAGAAAAAATGACTATTCGTGTTGGAATTAATGGATTTGGGCGCATGGGGCGTCTTGGTTTGCGTGCTGGCTGGGATATGCCTGAGTATGAGGTGGTGCGTATTAATGAAATAGCAACGGATGCTGAGGGTTCAGCTCATCTGCTTAAATTTGATTCGGTGCATGGTACCTGGGATCATGATACCTGTGCAGAAAACAATAACATTATTATTGATGATCAGAAGATTGCCTATACTTCTGTTAAGGAAATATCTTCTTCTGACTGGTCAGACTGCGATATTGTTATTGAAGCCACGGGTAAGCATCATAAAAAACCAGATATTTTACAGACCTATTTTGACCAGGGTGTAAAAAAAGTCATTGTGGCCGCACCGACAGAAGGTGCTTTAAATATTGTGTACGGTATTAATGATGATCTATATGATCCAGCTGTTAACCATCTGCTTACTGCGGCTTCCTGTACTACTAACTGTCTGGCTCCGGTTATTAAGGTTATTCATGAAAAAATTGGTATTAAACACGGTTCTATGACCACTATTCATGATATTACCAATACCCAGACCATTGTCGATAAAGGCCATAAGGACTTACGTCGTGCCCGGGCCTGTGGGCAATCACTCATTCCTACCACAACAGGCTCTGCCAAAGCCATCACAAAAATATTTCCTGAACTGGAAGGTAAACTTAACGGGCATGCCGTACGTATTCCATTACTAAATGCGTCATTAACGGATCTGGTGATTGAAACGAAGCGTCCGGTCACTGCCGAGGAAGTTAATGGTTATTTTAAAGCCGAGGCCGAAGGTGAATTAAAAGGCATTCTGGGCTATGAGGAGCGTCCGCTTGTTTCCATTGACTATGTTAATGACCCCCGTTCTTCTATTGTCGATGCCCTGTCTACCATGGTCGTCAATGAGACCCAGCTTAAGGTCTATGCCTGGTATGATAATGAATGGGGTTATGTTAACCGGATGATGGAACTGGCCCGTAAAGTGGCTTTAAGTCTATAACGCAGGCAATAACATGGATGCTGCAATTCGCAATTATCTGGTAGTCACCGGAGGCTACTGGGCCTTCACTATTACTGACGGTGCTATCCGTATGCTGGTGGTTTTATACTTCCATATACTAGGGTATTCCCCGTTTGAAGTGGCCATGCTGTTTTTATTCTATGAATTTTTCGGCATTGTCACCAATCTGGTGGGCGGCTGGCTGGGGGCCCGTATTGGCCTGAATCTAACCATGCATATTGGTATGGGTATGCAGGTTATTGCGCTTGCGGCATTAACTGTACCGGATGCCTGGTTGACTGTCCCTTATGTGATGGCCGCCCAGGCACTGTCCGGTATTGCCAAAGATTTAAATAAAATGTCTGCTAAGGCTTCGGTGAAAACCATGGCCAGCGGTTCTGCAGAATCCCGACTGTTTAAATGGGTGGCCATACTCACCGGATCTAAAAATGCCTTAAAAGGCGGTGGATTTTTTGTTGGAGCGGCTTTGCTGGAATGGCTGGGTTTTCGCGGTGCTCTGGCAGTTCTTTCCATTGGCCTGTTGCTGGTTATGATTGTCACCATTATTTTACTGCCCTCCGGGGTGGGTAAAATGAAATCCAAACCCAAATTTACCCAGGTGTTCTCAAAGGTAGCAGCCATTAACTGGTTATCCGCTGCCCGCTTTTTTCTGTTTGGCTCCAGAGACGTATGGTTTGTTGTGGGCCTGCCGGTATTTCTTTATGAAGTGCTGGGCTGGACAACCACTGAAGTCGGGGCATTTCTTGCGCTCTGGGTGATTGGTTATGGTTTTGTTCAGGCCAGCGCGCCAAAACTCATCAGCAAAAGCCATCATGGTCAGGGTCCCGGAGGTGGTACAGCCAGATTATGGGCTTTTATTCTTGCACTCTTCCCGGCTGGCATTGCTCTGGGGTTACAGCAGGGCTGGCCTGTGGATTCCGTTTTAATTGTCGGTCTGATCCTGTTTGGAATCGTCTTTGCAATAAATTCAGCAGTGCACTCCTATTTAATCCTGGCCTATTCCGATCACGATAAAGTGGCCATGAATGTTGGCTTTTATTATATGGCGAATGCCGGAGGACGACTGGCCGGTACAGTTATTTCCGGCTGGGCTTATCAGACTCAGGGCTTAGAAGGCTGTCTGTGGTGGTCAACAGGTTTTGTACTGGCTGCCGCCCTGCTTTCCTTTGGACTGCCAGAACTAAAAAGTAAAGAAAATGTTTGAGTGGTCTGCTAACTGGCTGGTTTATCAGCTAATGGGACTGGATCCCGAAACCCATTTAGCGTCAGCACTGCAGTTTTTTATTATGGATCTGAGCAAGATCTTTTTTATGCTGGTGCTGATCATTTATATTATGGGCCTGCTTCGTGCCCTGTTGTCTCCAGAGAAAGTGCGTCAGTATGTGCGTAACCGGCCGGACTGGCAAGCCAGATTTATGGCGGTAACACTGGGGGCTATTACCCCGTTTTGCTCCTGCTCTTCTGTCCCCCTGTTTATTGGTTTTGTTGAGGCTGGTATTCCACTGGGGGTCACCTTTTCTTTTTTAATAGCCTCGCCCATGATCAATGAAGTGGCTGTGGTCATATTGGTAGGTATTCTGGGCTGGAAACTGGCGGTACTTTATGTACTTGCTGGCTTAAGCGTGGCCTGGTTTGGCGGTATTATTATGCAGTGGTTTAAACCGGAACGCTGGGTAGAAGATTATGTCTGGAAAATACAGATGGGACAGACTGACCTGCCTGAACCCGGTACTTCACTAAAGGACAGACATCAGTATGCTCTGGCGGAAGTTAAGGAAATTTTACGCCGGATATGGAAATGGGTGGTCATCGGCATAGGAGTGGGGGCACTATTTCATGGCTACGTTCCGGAAAGCTGGGTAGCAGAACATCTGGCCAGCGGCAACTGGCTGGACGTACCCATAGCGGTACTGCTTGGGATCCCCCTTTATTCTAATGCCACAGGCATAATTCCCATCGCTGAAGCTATGCTCAATAAAGGGGTGGCAGTGGGAACTACCCTGTCCTTAATGATGAGTGTAGCCGCTCTGTCCCTGCCGGAAATGCTGATTTTAAGAAAAGTGATTAAATGGCCGGCCCTTGCAATATTTGTAGCCGTATTGGGCATTGCCTTTATTCTGGTCGGCTGGGGTTTTAACCTGATTTAAACCAGTATAAATCAACTGTGACG
>JALTKC010000283.1 GCA_027076245.1 Gammaproteobacteria bacterium | reverse complement strand
ACCATAAATTCACCCACAAAACCGGAAGTACCGGGCAGGCCGGCATTGGCCATGGCAAAAAATACCGCAAAAGTGGCAAAGGCCGGCATGGTATTGACCACACCACCATAGTCTTTAATCATACGGGTATGCATACGGTCATATAATACGCCGACACTAAGGAACATAGCGCCGGAAATAAAGCCGTGGGAAATCATCTGTATCATACCGCCTTCCAGTCCGAGGGCTGCACCGGCGGCACTGCCGGTATTTTCAGTAATTTTCCAGAACAGGAAAAAGCCCAGGGTAACAAAACCCATATGGGAAATAGAAGAATAGGCAATCAGCTTTTTCATATCTGCCTGAACCAGAGCCACAAAACCGATATAAACAATAGCAATTAATGATAAACCTATGACCAGCCAGTCCAGTGACGCACTGGCATCAGGTGTAATAGGCAAACTGAAACGCAGGAAGCCGTAGCCACCCAGTTTCAGCATAATCGCCGCCAAAATAACTGATCCGCCGGTGGGGGCTTCAACGTGCGCATCGGGCAGCCAGGTATGAACCGGCCACATAGGCACCTTGACCGCAAAGGCCAGCAGAAATGATAAAAAGATAAGGATCTGGGCGGTCATACCCAGCGGTAGTTTATGCAGTTCCAGAATACTAAAGGTACCTACACCATTAACATCGATGGCATGCATATACATATACAGCAGGGAAATCAGCATAAAGACTGAACCCAGGAAAGTGTACAGGAAGAACTTAATGGTTGCGTAAACCCGGTTAGGACCACCCCAGATACCGATAATAACAAACATGGGGATCAGCAGTGCTTCCCAGAACACATAGAACAGCATGGCATCCAGTGCCGCAAAAGTACCTATCATCAGGCCTTCAAGGATTAAAAAAGCGGCCAGGTACTGGGCTACTTTATAGGTAATGACTTTCCAGGCTGCGATGACCACTATAACCGTAATAAAGGTAGTCAGTAAAATCAGCGGCATGGAAATACCATCCACACCAATATGATAATTAATATGAAAACTACTGATCCAGGGGATCTGTTCTTCAA
>JALTKC010000282.1 GCA_027076245.1 Gammaproteobacteria bacterium | reverse complement strand
CTTAGCTAAGTTTAGCTAATCATAAGGTGTAATATGTCAACCATTCAAATTAATATGCATGAAGCCAAATCCAGATTGTCTCAACTGGCCGAAAAAGCCTGGTCAGGAGATAAGGTTGTTATAGCAAAGGCCGGTAAGCCTTATCTGGATTTAATTCCTCATAAAGAAAACACTCAACCGAGAAAGCCCGGTCGTTATAAAGGAAAAATTAACATTCCAAAAGACTTTGATAAAACACCGGTTGATATTATTGAAGCTTTTGAGGGTGATTCATGAGGAAAATCCTTCTTGATACTCATGTCTTTCTCTGGTGGCTTGCAGATGACCAGTCACTGGGTCAGGTTGCCAGACAATTAATAGCCAATCCGGGAAATGAGATATATGTGAGTGCTGTAACATCATGGGAGATAGCCATTAAAAAAAAGAAGGGCTTATTAGTTGCGCCTGATGATATTGACGGGATAGTTGAAGAAGAAGGTTTTACAAAGTTAATGATTACGCTTTTTCATAGTGAACTGGCAGGTTCACTGGAAGAAATACATAAAGATCCTTTTGACAGAATGTTAATTGCTCAGGCACAGTCAGAGGGTATGGAGTTATTAGCGGTTGATGAAATTATCTCTGAATACAGTGTTCGCGTTATTGATGCGTCTCATTAATGCAAGCCTGCTATTTTCTCTAGGTTAAATATTCTCCTTGTTGTAAAATATCAGGTTTGATCAGGCTGAAGCGATAATCAGGACGGTAAATGGAGATAATCCGCGGTTTACATAATTTAACCCGCTTCAAATGCGGCTGTGTAGCGACCATCGGTAATTTTGATGGTGTGCACAGTGGGCATCAGCATATACTGGCACAGTTGCAGGAAAAAGCCCGGGTTTTTAACTTACCTTCTCTGGTCATTACCTTTGAGCCGCAGCCACAGGAGTTTTTTGCCCCGCAACAATCTCCGGCTCGTCTGACCCGCTTTCGGGACAAAGCAGAATTGCTGGCAGACTGCGGAATTGACAAACTGCTGGTGATTCATTTTAACCACGCTTTTGCTCAAATCACGGCGGATGATTTTGTTGAGCAGATCCTGGTAGCACAACTGGGGATAAAATATCTTCAGGTCGGTGATGATTTTCAGTTTGGCAAAGGCCGCAGTGGTAATTTTAATTCTCTGGTCAATAGCGGTAGACAGTCTGGCTTTGAGGTGGAAAACACTCCGACCTTTGCCATGTTTGGTGAGCGCGTTAGCAGTACCCGGGTTCGCCGGGCCCTTGAAGCCGGTGATCTGGAACTGACCCGGGCTTTATTAAAACGGCCTTACTGGATGTCAGGGCATATACAGCACGGTGATAAACGTGGTCGAACCATTGGTTTTCCAACAGCTAATGTGCCTTTGCATAGAGCAACACCGGCGGTTTCCGGGGTATTTGCAGTACGGCTCTGGGGACAGGATCTGGGCGTTTGCAAAAGCCTGATTGAAGGGTGTGAGCAAAATGGCCATTCTGGTCGGCAGGGCATTAACGGCATTGCCAATATCGGTTACCGGCCTACAGTGGATGGCAAAAAAGGCCTGCTCGAAGTCCATCTGTTTGATTTTGAAGGGGATTTGTACGGCAAACTGGTGCATGTGGATTTTCTACATAAAATCCGCGAAGAAATGAAATTTGATTCATTTGAAATACTTAAACAGCAGATTTTAAATGATGTGGTTGAAGCAAAACAGTATTTTGCTTCTGAATAAACCCAAAATAAAAGCGAGACAATTGTGAGCAAGCAAAATATCTATAAAGATACTTTGAATTTACCCAAAACCAAATTTGCTATGAAGGCTAACCTGGCTCAGCGTGAGCCCAATATGCTTAAGCAATGGGAAAACAGCGGTATTTACCAGAAACTGCGTGCCAAAGCCGCTGGCCGGCCTAAATTTATTCTGCATGACGGCCCTCCCTATGCCAATGGTGATATTCATATCGGCCATGCAGTAAACAAGATCCTTAAAGATATTATTATCAAATCCCAGACCCTGGGCGGTTATGATGCGCCTTATATCCCCGGCTGGGACTGCCACGGTCTGCCCATTGAACTGAATGTTGAGAAAAAACTGGGCAAGGCCGGTGTTAAGGTGGATGAAAAAACCTTCCGTAACGGCTGTCGCGAATATGCCGCCAAACAGGTGGCCGGACAGAAAGCGGATTTTAAACGTCTTGGCGTTATGGGTGACTGGGATAACCCTTATCTCACCATGAACTATGACTTTGAAGCCAATATTATCCGCACCCTGGGTAAGATTATTGACAAGGGCCATCTGCATAAAGGTTCCAAACCGGTACACTGGTGTACCGACTGTGGTTCCGCCCTGGCCGAAGCTGAAGTGGAATACGAAGATAAAACCTCTCCGGCCATTGATGTGCGCTTTACGGCGGTGGATAAACCGGCGATACTGGCGGTTTTTAATGCCAGTGATGATTCCGATAAACCACTTAATGCCGTGATCTGGACTACCACTCCCTGGACTCTGCCAGCCAATCAGGCGGTTGCCCTGCACCCGGATTTTGACTATGTACTGGTGGATACCGGTTCAGAACTGCTGATCCTGGCTGAGGACCTGTATCAATCCGCACTGCAGCGATACGGAGTAGCACAGTCAGAAGTAACAGGGCGCTGTAAGGGCTATCAGCTCGAAAACCAGTTATTACAGCATCCTTTCTATGACCGTCAGGTGCCTGTAATTCTGGGTGATCATGTAACGGCTGATTCCGGTACCGGAGCGGTGCATACCGCTCCAGGGCATGGTCAGGAAGACTATGTTGTAGGCATGAAGTATAACCTGGAAGTGGATAACCCGGTGGGACCTAATGGCTGTTTTGTCAGCGGTACGCCGTTATTTGAAGGCCAGCATGTATTCAAGGCCAATCCGCTGGTACTAGATGTGCTTAAAGAAAAAGGCGCCTTATTGCATCAGGAAGATCTGTTTCACAGCTATCCCCACTGCTGGCGTCATAAAACCCCTATTATTTTCCGGGCTACTCCGCAGTGGTTTATCAGTATGGATCAAAACGGCTTACGCAAGCTGGCACTGGATGCGGTCAAACACACCACCTGGCTGCCCGACTGGGGACAGGCGCGTATCGAGGGCATGCTGGAAAACCGGCCTGACTGGTGTATTTCCCGGCAGCGTACCTGGGGCGTACCCATTGTCCTGTTTGTGCATAATGAAACCCAGGAACTGCACCCTGACACCCCGGCATTAATTGAAAAAGTCGCGCAAAAAGTTGAACAGGAAGGCATTGATGCCTGGTTTGAACTGGAACCGGAAGAATTACTGGGTGATGATGCACAGAATTATACTAAAGTGAGTGATACCCTGGATGTCTGGTTTGACTCCGGTGTAACCCATGCCTGTGTAATCAATCAGCGGGAAGAACTGCAGTTCCCGGCGGATCTGTATCTGGAAGGCTCGGATCAGCATCGCGGCTGGTTCCAGTCATCATTACTCAGCTCCGTAGCAGTCAATGATGTAGCCCCTTATAAAGAAGTGTTGACCCATGGCTTTGTGGTGGATGCCCACGGTAAGAAGATGTCCAAATCCAAAGGCAATGTGGTGGCACCGCAGAAGATTATGAAAACCCTGGGGGCGGATATTCTGCGCTTGTGGGTATCTTCAACCGACTATACCGGGGAAGTGAGTGTTTCGGACGAGATATTAAAACGTACCGCCGATGCCTATCGCCGTATTCGTAATACCGCCCGTTTTATGCTGGCTAATATGGACGGCTTTGATCCGGCACAAAACTGCCTGCATGTTGAGCAAATGCTGCCGCTGGATCGCTGGATAGTGGTCAAGGCTGAATTTTTACAGCAGGAAATCATTGGCGCCTATGAACAGTACGATTTCCACCAGGTTTACCAGAAAGTGCATAACTTCTGTGCCATGGATCTGGGGGCATTTTATCTGGATGTGATTAAAGACCGCCAGTATACCACTCAGGCTGACAGTATTGCCCGGCGTTCTGCACAGACTGCGCTGTACCATATTACAGAAGCCATGACCCGCTGGATTGCACCCATCCTCAGCTTTACTGCGGAAGAGCTCTGGGGCTTTATCCCCGGCGAACGGGACGAATCGGTATTTTTTGAAAGCTGGTATGCCTTCCCGCCTGAAATTCAGGAGGAAATGGACGATGCCTTCTGGCAAAAAGTGCTGGCGGTACGGGTGGCCTGTAGCAAGGAAATGGAAAAACTGCGTGTAGATAAAACCATTGGTTCTTCCCTGGATGCCGAAGTGGATCTGTATTGTGATGATGAACTGCTGGCAACCCTGGAAAAGCTGCAAGATGAACTGCGTTTTGTGCTGATTACCTCCTATGCCCGCCTGCATAAACTGGCCGATAAACCAGCGGATGCTGTAGATGCAGAAGATATCAGCGGTCTGGCACTGCTGGTCAAAGCCTCGGAACACCCAAAATGTGTCCGCTGCTGGCATCACCGTGAAGATGTGGGCACCAACGCCGAACATCCTGATCTGTGCGGTCGCTGTGTAGAAAATGTGGCCGGAGAGGGTGAAGTCAGACATTATGCCTGATCAGGAAAATGCCCATGGAACCGGGCTGAAGTGGCTCTGGCTGACGGCACTGGTCATTGCCCTGGACCTGGGCAGCAAAGCCGCTGCCAGTCATTATTTTCAGTTATATGAAATCCTGCCGGTGATCCCCGGCTGGTTTAACCTGACCCTGGCCCACAACAGCGGTGCTGCTTTCAGTTTTCTCGCCAATGAATCAGGCTGGCAACGCTGGTTTTTCGCCCTGGTCGCTATAGTGGTCAGTACCATTATTTTTTTCTGGCTAAAAAAACTACAGCCCAACGAACGCTGGCTGGCCATTGCTTTATCCTTAATCCTGGGCGGTGCCCTTGGCAATCTGTGGGATCGCCTGACCTTAGGCTATGTAGTAGACTTTCTCGACTTTTACTATCAGAGCGACACAAAAACCATCCATTGGCCGGCGTTTAATATTGCCGATACTGCTATTAGTATTGG
>JALTKC010000281.1 GCA_027076245.1 Gammaproteobacteria bacterium | reverse complement strand
GAACCTGTCAGTCAATTAAAAGTGATCGCACGCTTATTATGTTTAAACTAATCCGGCAGATTTTTACGGCAGCCTTTATTTATCTGAAACCCGGTCGTAATCTTTTTTTACTGGTTTTTGGTCTCGCTGTGCTGGGAGTGTTGACGGCTGTTTGGCCGGTTCTGGAGAGCGTATGGCCTGCCCTGTCAGCGGTATTGCTGATTATGGTGTTATGGGATGCTTCGAGCTTATACAGTGTCCGTCAGCTGGAAATAGAACGTGACGCGCCTGGAAAAATGTCCCTTGGACTGTGGCATGATGTACAGCTAACGGTACATTATAAAGCCGGGCGTCTGGGCCGCCGGAAGCTGGCTGTGGAAATATTTGATCACTATCCGGTGCATTGTGAGTTGAAGCATTTACCCGCAAAACTGAACATTGAATCAGGGCAATGGGCAAAACTGAACTATCAGATCAAACCTCTGCAAAGAGGTAATGAAGTGTTCGGTTCAGTGCAATGTCTGCTGCATTCACCCTGGCGATTGTGGTTCAGAAATACGACTGTCGGTAAGTCGTTTTCAACTATGGTGTATCCAAACTTTGCGGCGGTCAGTCAGTACGCCCTGCTGGCCACAGAAAACCGTCTCAGTCTGCTGGGGATTAAGAAGGTGCGCCGGCGCGGGGAAGGGATGGACTTTAATCAACTGCGTGAATACCGGGAGGGGGATGCCCTTAAACAGATTGACTGGAAAGCCACTGCCCGTTTACGCAAGCTGATTTCCAGGGAATATCAGGACGAAAAGGATCAGGAGGTTATTTTCCTGCTTGATTGCGGACGCAGAATGCGTTCACAGGATGATGCCCTGTCGCATTTTGACCACAGCCTGAATGCCATGCTGTTATTATCCTGGGTGGCTCTGCATCAGGGCGATGCCGTGGGTTTCAGTACCTTCGGCTATCTGCAGGAGGAAGATGCGTTGCAGACAGAACGCTGGTTTGCCGCCAGAAAAGGCATGGCAACACTGCCGTTATTATTAAACCGGCTCTATGATTTACAGGCTGGCACCGCCAGCCCTGATTATACCCAGGCGGCCTCACAATTATTATTAAAACAGAAAAAACGCGCCCTGGTGGTGGTACTGACCAATCTGCGTGATGAAGACAGTGATGATCTGCTTAATGCTCTGCAATTACTGAAAAGCAAACATCTCGTGGTGCTGGCCAGCTTAAAAGAGCAGGTACTTGATACTATTATGGCACAACAGGTGGATGATCTGCCTGCGGCTCTGCTGTATTCTGCCACCTGTGATTATCAGCTGCAGCGGAAAAAAATGTTTGAACGTCTGGCCGTGCATGGTATTAACAGTCTGGACGTGACCCCGGACAAACTGGCTATCCATCTGGTTAACCGTTATCTGGATATTAAGCGCAGTGGTGTATTATAAGAGAGCAGGAGTGTCTCACCTGGATCATGTCCATTTCTTTATTTATAAAATATTCGAAACCTGGGAGTGCGGGCATCTTGCCCGCATTCGAAATAACATACAAATCGATTTGTTGACGCGGGCAGGATGCCCGCGCTCCCAGGGGAAAAGTAACTAATCCAGATAAATGAATAGACACTAGATAGTTATTATCTGGTCGCGACCCTGTTGTTTTGCCTGATAAAGCGCCTGATCCGCCCGCCGAATAATGTCCTGAATATCCTGATCCTGTGTTCTTTCAATCTGGGCAATACCAATACTGATACTAAAGGTGATAGTGGAATCATCTTTTAGAACAATGCTGGTATTGTTCACCTCCTGTTTTATTCGCTGTGCCAGGGATTGAACTTCCCTGAGGCTGGTTTGAGGCAGCAGAATAATAAATTCTTCACCGCCATAACGGGCTACAGTATCACTTTTTCTGGAAAACCGGGTTAATAAACGGGCACAATAGGTAATAACCTGGTCACCAGCCTGGTGTCCATAAATATCATTTATTTTTTTAAACTCATCAATATCGAGCATCATAATGGCTAATGCCTGTTGATAACGCATGGCATTAAAGAACGCGCTGCCGGCAATATCAGCAAAATAACGGCGGTTATATAATTGGGTCAGCGGATCGGTAATGGCCTGCAGGGTGAGCTCTTTTTTAGCATGCTCCAGTTCGAGAGTCTGTATAGACAGGCGTTGATTGGTTTTAGTCAGTTCTTTGGTGCGTTTTTGAATTTCCTGTTCAAGGTAGTGTTCGGTTTTTTCCTGTTCTTCAATAAGCAGGGCCTGAATTTTTATTTTTTCCTTCTGTAAGTCATAGAAGCGATTCACTAACAACAGGGAGAAAAAGATAATTTCAATAAAAGAGCCAGCAATAAATGCATATCGGGACAGATCGGTATTATCAATAAAACCATTAAATGTCAGAGTCATTAAACCCATAGAAGGCATATAAATAACCAGAGCAATCAAATAATACTGGGCTTTTAAATAGCCCTGCAGCCAGACTTTAATGGAAACAAACAGCAGCAGAGCAAAAAAGAGGGAAGAAACAATATTAAATACCAGACTGGTGTAAGGTACTTTTAGAGCGATCAGTACGGCAAAAACTGCAAAAGTCAGAGCAAAGGCATTAAAAACCCGCTGCATCCTGGGCAGACGTTCTTTAAGTTCCAGAAAAGCCCCGGAAAACAGAACCATAAACATGACCACAATGGTACCAACCGTATGCAGGGCATCACTCCAGGGCGGTAGCCCCAGGAGCAGATAACTGCCGCTGAGTACGGAAATAAAAGCCGAAAAAGCCAGTATATAGGCAATATACCAGGCGTAAATACGTTCCCTGATCGCAATAAACAAAAAACTGTTCAGAATAATAATAATGAGCAGAACACCCTGATAAAACAGGTAAATATCATTCAGGGTAATGCGGGTAGGGCGAAGGTATTCCTGTTCAGTGTACAGAACCAGTTTGCCGATATGGGCAGATACACTGGAACCCATAAGATAATAAGTTTGAGAATCGCCGGGAGCAATACTCAGGGTAAAAGCAGGGTGAGTATCATTATAATCACGCCGATTTAAAGGAACTGACAGGCCGTTTTTATGGCTGACCCATTGCTGTTGTTTCTGATAATACAGATCAAACTGATCCCAGAACGGCTCGCTGAGATACAGTACAAAGCGTTGCTCCCGGCTGTTATTATGAATAGTCAGTTTAAACCAGCTATTACCTTCCAGATATCCCTGAGTAAAGCGGTTGTTAATCTGCAAGGGAAAATCTTTTCGGCTGATTTCATTAATGCTGTATTGTCGGCTGTCATCGTACAGATAATTCAGTGTAAATGAATCAATGGTGGTGTTATCTGGCTGAATTTCAGCGTCGGCCCATGCATTATTTCCGGATGTACAGGGGCTATGGCTGAACAGCAAAATAACAAAAATAATAAAAAAGCGCACAATTTTCTCAGTAATCAAATATATCGGTTAGAATATAGCAGAAACATACACTTTTCCCAGTAATTTTCAGCAAAGAGGATCACAAATGAAGGTTTCACTGATAGCCGCCATGGCTGAAAACCGGGTGATTGGTATTGACAATAAACTCCCCTGGAAATTACCAGCGGATCTGGCCTGGTTTAAGAAAAACACCCTGAATAAACCCGTAGTCATGGGACGCAAAACCTGGGAGTCTCTGCCGTTGCGGCCTCTGCCGGGACGGCTGAATATTGTGATTACCAGAGATAATAATTATCAACTGCAAAACACCCGGGGTGAAGAAGTAAAGGATAATGTCACTCTGGCGAATTCCCCGGAGCAGGCAATCACACTGGCAGAATCTGGACATTATGAAGAGCTCATGTTTATCGGCGGTGCCAGTCTGTATGCCCAGGTTCTGGATAAAGTGGACTGTATTTACCTGACCCTGGTACATGAACAGATTAAGGGGGATGCCTGGTTTCCGGAACTGGATATTCAGGACTGGCAGGAGACCTTTAGTGAGTTACATGGGGCAGATGAGAGGAATTCCCATCCATATTCTTTTCATATTTATTGCCGTTCTTCTGAATAAAATATTGGTAATAAGTGAGTATAATTATCGGCTAGTTTTTATTAAATTCTTTATTTATAGCAAATGTCTTATATACTTAAGAGAGAATAATATGAATCTACAGTAAAAATTATACAACAAATCATAAGTAATTGTATTTTATGCCATTTACAAAAAAACAGTTAAGGATTTTTTTTTCAATTATAGGATTAATTCTGGCTGTTTTGTTGTTCCGGCAGAATAATCTTTTTTTAAGTATCAGTGGTTATTCATATGACCAACTGGCTCGCTGGTCTTTTGGTATGCAGAGTGAGCAGTCAGCAGTTACTCTGGTCTCTGTTCCTGTACAGAAAAGTACTTCACCTCATCAATGGGTTAGACTGATACGGGGCATTATGCAACAAAAGCCCAGAGCCTTAGTTGTACGTCTTGAAGCATCACAATTAAACAATCAGTTATTATCTACTTTAAAAGAGTCGTTACAGGCCTGGCCGGATTTGTATTTTTTGCTTTATTTAAAAGTAGATACAGAGCAGGAAAACCAGTATCTACTTCCGCAGGGAAAAATATTACTGGAACAGGCAGGATTCAATACGCTGTTAAGCAGCTATCCCCAATCACAGAATGGTATTTATCGCTATCAGTGGAGGAAATTACCCTATCAGAAGCAGGTGATTTATAATTATGAATTTGTTGTGAGTGGGCAGCAGGAAAGTATTACAGAAAATGATGAACCACAGTTTCTGGTTAACTTCCTCAGTGGCGCGAATCATATCCCTGAAATAAAAAGTCAGCGCGTTCTGGCGGAACAGTTATTACCCGAGCTGATTCAGGATAAATATGTCTTATTGGGCGTTGTCAGTGATATTTCCTTATATGGCCTGATTACGCCGCTTGGAGATAAAACCAGTAAACTGTCATTACTTGAGTTTCAGGGCTATGCACTGGATTCGGTAATACATAAAAAATGGATAACTGAACTGGGGACAGAGTGGCTGGTGGTTATACTGATTGTGCAGA
>JALTKC010000280.1 GCA_027076245.1 Gammaproteobacteria bacterium | reverse complement strand
TCCTGGGCCGGCGGGGGGATTATCTCTCCCTTATACCCCTGGCGTTATTCCGATCCGGTTACCCGACTGGCTCAATGGGGCCAGAAACACTATCCTGCTGTTCTGCAGGACATTCACCATAATTCAGATATTGACCCAGAATATATTCAAAGCGGTTTGCTTTATCTTGATATTGAAGATGAACTGCAGCAGGCTATAGAGTGGGAGCAGCACTTTGCTTATGAGTTTAACAGTCTGACTGCTGATGACCTGCAATCGGTTGAACCCGGACTGGACAAAAACTATCAGCAGGGGTGGTTTACCCCTTCTATAGGTCAGGTAAGAAATCCGCGTCTGGTCAGAGCCTTAAGGGAAGGCTTAATTAAACTGGGTGTGAAAATAGAACAGCAGACCCGGGCACAATCATTTATTTCTGAAGGTCAGAGTGTTAAAGGTGTGGTCACCGATAAAGGCCGGTTTTATGCGGACAAGGTGGTGTTGGCTGGTGGTGCCTGGAGTGCACAATTACTGGAAAAATGGCTGAAAACCCCCAAAATAGCCCCGGTAAAAGGGCAGATGATTGTATTTAAGGCCGAGCCAGGCGTGGTACGCCGCATTGTACTAAGCAAGGGCCGTTATGTAATACCTCGTAAAGACGGCCGGGTTGTGGTGGGCAGTACTCTGGAATTTGAAGATTTTGATAAAACCACCACCGAATCAGTTTTAAAGGAACTGGCACAGGAAGCCCGGCGTATTATACCCGCGCTGGCTGATTATCCAATTGAAAAACAATGGGCCGGTCTGCGTCCCGGTTCAGTTGATGGTGTTCCTTATATTGGTGAACATCCGGAACTGAAAAACCTTTATCTCAATGCCGGGCATTTTAGAAACGGCGTAGTCATTGGCCTGGCATCCTGCCAGTTACTGGTGGACCAACTACTGGAGCAACAACCCATCCTCGATCCTGCCCCTTATGCATTAACAGAAGAACGTCTGGTAGAAGACAGCCGGCAAATCGATTTAAGTACCGCTATTTAGTATTTTATTTTTCAAACCGAAGTGAAAAATCCACAGCACTTACATGC
>JALTKC010000279.1 GCA_027076245.1 Gammaproteobacteria bacterium | reverse complement strand
ACCCTGGGAGCGCGGGCATCTTGCCCGCGTCAAAAATAAGGATAAGATAGTTTATTTACGCAGGCAAGATGCCCGCGCTCCCAGGGTTGAGAAAGAGATCATTCAGCTACCCCATTAATCAATGGAGTAAACCGTTTATTTTATTAATGAGGCTCACTAAGAGAAACCACATCTTCGGCCTGTAGTCCCTTCTGGCCTGAGATCAGGTTAAATTCCACATTGGCTCCCTGCTTGAGGGTTCGATAGCCCTCACCCCGAATTGAACGAAAATGTACGAACACGTCCTCCTGTTTATCCGCCTGTTCTTCCAGCACAATAAAACCAAAGCCCTTGGCATTGTTAAACCATTTAACTGTTCCAGTTTCGCGTTTTTCCATTGTTACATCCCTACCTTTTTTACTTCCATACATACAAAATTAAAGACCGGAATATTATCAGACAGCTTATGCTCATAATAACTTCCCGGTCAATCGTCCACAAAGCACACATTACTTCAGGCACTTTTATTTATACGCCGAAAAAAAATCAGAAGCAATATCCGATTATAAAAATTCATTAAATTGCAGGAATTTCTGTTATTTATATGACAAGTTTCACATAAATGCAGAATAAGATTAAACAGGAGTAATTTGTAAAACGCAAGACATGGCTATTTTACAAGCAATAAGAAAAAGAAAGCACTTCTAATTCAAGGGGTTAACAGGGAGTTAAATCAAGAATAACCCGGATGTAAATCGGGTTCTCCCTGTGTTTTAGAATAAGACCAGTTCCTGCTTATTAAGGATTAAAATGTAGTATTAAACTCAGATTTAAAGCGTGCTTTAAATTCATCGACTGTAAAATGATGATTCTGAGTACCATGGTGTTCAATTTTTATGGAACCCAGCAGGCTGGCAATACGTCCCGTAATTTCCCAGTCGATATTATTCATTAAACCGTATAACAGTCCGCTGCGAAAAGCATCACCACAGCCGGTAGGATCCTGTATCACTTTGGCCTCCACCGCAGGGATATTAATGGTTTTATCCCGGGTAATAATTTCTGAACCTTCTCCGCCTAACGTAACAATTAAAGCATCCACCTGGGCGACAATTTCACCAGCCGTCAGACCAGTTTTATCTATTAACATCTGCATTTCATAGTCATTTACGGTTAACCAGGTGGCCTGTTCAATAAAGGTTTTTAAGTCCTGCTCGCCAAACATAGGCATGCCCTGACCGGGATCAAAAATAAAGGGAATATCAGCTTCCTTAAACTGACGGGCATGTTCAATCATACCATCCCGGCCATCGGGAGAAACAATTCCAATACTAACGTCATCAGCATCTGTCACCCTGTTCTGATGAGATTCATTCATCGCTCCCGGATGAAAGGCGGTGATCTGATTATCATCCTGATCCGTGGTAATAAAGGCCTGTCCGGTATAAGAGTCGGGAATTTCTTTTAAGTGCTTACGGCTGATACCGCATTTATCCATCCACTGCGCATAAGGCGCAAAGTCTGTACCTATGGTGGCCATAGGGGTTGCATCGCCTCCCAGAAGGTTCAGGTTATAGGCAATATTACCGGCACACCCCCCATACTCACGCCGCATATCAGGTACCAGAAAGGAGACATTCAGCATGTGTATTTTGTCGGGCAGAATATGGTTTTTGAAGTGATCGGGGAAAACCATAATGGTGTCGTAGGCGTAGGAGCCGCAGATTAGTGCTGTCATTCTAAGGGCCTGTGGGGGTTTTTAAAGGTTAAAAGATATAAGCGTTGAGCGTTGAGCGTTGAGAAAGAGCATATCAGCGTTCAGCGTTCAGCGTTCAGAAAGAGCATAATAGTGTTAAGTGTTAGTATAAAATATTTTTTGTTGTTCGTCAGTATATCAGGATTAGGAGCCAGGTTATGATGACGTTGGTCAGGGCCAGGAATACTGCGGCGGAGCCCATGTCTTTGGCTCGGCCGGAGAGTTCGTGGTGTTCTGAGCCGAAACGGTCGACTACGGCTTCTATGGCCGAGTTGAGGATTTCTGCTATCAGGACAATAAACAGGCTGCCGATCATCAGGGCGATATCAGTACTGGTCTCTCCGAGCCAGAAGGCTGCGGGTACCAGAATGATGCACAGCATGAGCTCTTCCCTGAAGGCGGCTTCATTTTTCCAGGCGGCGGTAAAGCCCTGCCAGGAATAGCCGGCAGCATCGATAATTCGCGCCAGACCTTTTTTACCGGGTTTCATAGTTAATTCCTTTCGGTTTAATTATTCGGCCTGACTCTGATAATAGTTCAGGTCCAGTTCCCTGGCGGCTTTCACATCGTCCAGACGTCTGACCGGGAGGCTGTAAGGTGCCTGTTTGAGTACTTCAGGAGATTCTTTGGCCTCTTCCAGAATCAGTTCCATGGCTTTTACGAAGCCGTCCAGATCGGTTTTGGCTTCTGTTTCCGTGGGTTCTATCAGGAAACATTCCGGTACCAGTAAGGGGAAATAGGTGGTTGGGGCATGGAAGCCATAGTCCAGCAGACGTTTGGCAAAGTCCATGGCATTGGTGCCGTATTGTTTGGCTTCTTTTCTCAGCGTCAGAATAAATTCATGGCTGGCCCGGCGTTCGGGGAAGGCTATTTCAAAGCCGGCATCAGCAAAACGCTGCAGCAGGTAATTGGCATTCAGGGTAGCAAATTCCGCTACCCGCTGCATCCCTTCCCGCCCCAGCAGCAGGGCATAAATATAAGCCCTCAGCAGAATACCGGCATTACCCATCCAGGCTGACAGGTGCCCTATACTGAGTGGCCGTTCATCTTCAGTCAACCAGTAGTACTGGCCATCTTTCAAGGCTACCATTGGCACAGGCAGGAAAGGTTGTAAGCGCTCACTTACCCCAACCGGACCGGCACCAGGTCCTCCGCCGCCATGAGGTGTGGAAAAGGTTTTATGCAGATTCATATGGATCACATCAAAGCCCATATCACCGGGTTTGACCTTGCCCAGAATGGCGTTAAGATTGGCACCGTCATAATACAGCAGGCCGCCGACTTCGTGGATCATATCGGCAATCTGTTTGATCTTGCGTTCAAAGACCCCAAGTGTTGATGGATTAGTGAGCATAATACCGGCAGTTTGCGGGCCGATCATGGCTTTCAGGGCTTCAATATCCACATCGCCCTGATCATTAGTGGGCAACTCCTTAACCTTATAACCGCACATTACGGCTGTGGCCGGATTGGTGCCATGAGCAGCATCGGGTACAATAATTTCAGTACGGGCATCGTCCTTATTGTGGTCATGGTAAGCCCGGATCATGGCCACGCCGGCAAATTCACCCTGGGCACCTGCCATGGGTGTCAGAGAGACCTGTTTCATACCGGTAGCTTCCATCAGCATATTCTGCAGATCATACAGACAACTCATAATACCCTGACTCATACTGCTGTGCGCCATAGGATGACGGCCTGCAAAGCCTGGCAATTGTGCCAGAGTATTACAGGCTCTGGGGTTGTACTTCATGGTACAGGAACCCAGCGGGTAAAAATGCGTATCAATGGAAAAGTTTTTCTGTGACAGACGGGTATAGTGACGCACCACCTGTAATTCACCGACCTGAGGTAATTGCAGGTCGCTTTTGCGCAATAAATGTTCCGGTAAGCTTTTGGTTACTATATCAACTTCAATATCCGGTGCCAGTGAACTGCTTTTACGGGTAAAGTCTGAGGCTTCAAAGATCAGTTTGTCTTCAATAATCGCTTCATTTAACTGAGTCATTATTGTGCCCCTCCTGTCAGATTGTTGATGACTTTATTTAGAGTATCAGCAAAAAAGGCCATGTCCTCTGTACTTTTGGTTTCTGTCACACAGATCAGCAGAGTATTTTCCAGATCGTCCTGGGCATAATATTGAGAGATATTAATACCCGCCACAATGTCTTCTTCCGCCATAGCCTCGATTACCTGCTCTACATCAGCCGGAAGAGTGATTACAAATTCATGAAACACGCTTGTACCGAAAGGAAAGCTTATGCCCGGAATGTTTTTTAATAATTCAATCAGCGCCTGAGTATTGTGCACACAGGCCGCCGCCACCTTCTGCAACCCATCCCGCCCCATAAAGGCCAGATACAGGGTTGTGGCTGTAGCCATTAAGCCCTGATTGGTACAGATATTGGAAGTAGCCTTGGAACGACGGATATGCTGTTCGCGGGCCTGCAGCGTCAGACTGAAACCGGGCTTACCGTCCAGATCAACGGTACGTCCCACAATCCGCCCCGGTAACTGGCGCACCAGTTTCTGTTTACAGGCCATAAAACCGATATAAGGGCCGCCGGATGACAGCGGAATCCCCAGAGGCTGCGCTTCACCTACGGCAATATCCACACCCTGAGTACCCCAGTTACCGGGCGCTTCCAGTAAGGCCAGCGCCACGGGATTAACCAGACCAATGACCATAGCACCCTGCTCATGAGCCCAGTCCGTCAGAGTGTGTACATCTTCCATACAGCCGAAATAATTAGGCTGCGGAATGACCAGTGCCGCGAAAGGTTCACTCTGCTGTTTTAGTTTATCAATATCAATTGTGCCGTTAGCCTGATCAAAATCAATTATGTCCAGAGTAATGCCCTGATGCCTGACAATGGTTTCCACAACCTGTCGGTAAACAGAGGAAACCGTAGCCGGCATTAAAATGCGTTTTGACTTTGCCTTGCGGTTAGCACGCACCGCCATTAATACTGCTTCACCAAGACCTGACGCTCCGTCATACAATGAGGCATTGGACACATCCATACCGGTGAGACTGGCTATCATGGTCTGAAATTCATAAATTACCTGCAGGGTACCCTGGCTGGCCTCTGCCTGATACGGCGTATAGGCCGAATAAAATTCACCCCGGGTGGCTATTTCCCAGATAGCCGCCGGTATATGATGCTCATAGGCTCCGCCTCCGGCAAAACACAGCGGCGTACCGTCCTGCATGGCTTTTTCTGTCAGCAGACGCTGAACCTGCATTTCTGAACGACGGGACGGAATATTATCCAGACCATCACTGCGTAGTTCAGGCGGGATTTCATCAAATAACTGTTC
>JALTKC010000278.1 GCA_027076245.1 Gammaproteobacteria bacterium | reverse complement strand
TGTTAGCAATTTTCATGCAGAAACCTGCTTATGCCCAATCCTCACCATCAGTTTCACAAACTATTCAGCAGAAAAGTGCCGATAAAATTCCTGTAAAAATTGGTGTGCTGGCTTTTCGGGGTAAATCTGAAGCGGTTAAACGCTGGTCAGAAATGGCTAACTATCTGGGACAGCAGATACCTCAGTATGACTTTATAATTATTCCTTTGAATTTATCGGAGATGGCAGAAAGTATTGCTAATAACCGCATTGACTTTGCCTTAACCAATCCCGGTAATTATGTCACTCTGGAACAGGGCTATGGTATTTCCCGTATTGCTACATTGCAGACTCTAAGACAGGGTAAGCTCAGTACCCGGTTTGGTTCTATTATATTTTCCAGAGCAGATAATAACCAGATTAACAGGCTGGAGGACTTAAAAGGTAAATGCTTTATGGCGGTCAGTCCAGATGCTTTTGGCGGTTTTCAGCTGGCCTGGCGGGAGCTTGCTGAAAAGGATATTGATCCTTTTAATGACTTCAGTGAACTGATTTTTGCCGGCTTTCCACAGGACAATATCCTGTATGCGGTAAGGGATGGTAAGGCCGATGCCGGAACGGTCAGGGCTGATATTTTACTGCGACTGATTGACGAAGGTAAAATCAGATACCAGGATTTTCGTATATTAAACCCTGAAAATAATACTCACTACCCGTATCCGCTGAGTACCCGCCTGTATCCTGAATGGCCGTTTTCACGCTTAAAGAATACCTCTTATGAATTATCTAAACAGGTTGCTATGGCTTTATATGCCATGCCTGAAAATCACCGTGCTGCGCGTACCTCGCATACAGCTGGCTGGACCATTCCTCTGGATTATTCAGCAGTCTATGAGCTGATGAAAACGCTTAAAATAGGACCCTATGAGGTTTTAAGACAGGTGACATTATCAGCACTGGTTAAGAAATATGCTTACTGGCTGTTACTGGCGGTAATCTTATTAACGGTATTAATAATCTATAACTTTTATGCTTCATTGACTAACCGAAAATTAAGAAAAATTGATACGCAGTTGCGAGATGAAATTATCCAGAGTAAAGAACAACATCAAATTGAAATGGCCCGGGTGTGCCGTCTGACCGCTATGGGTGAAATGGCTGCCAGTCTGGCCCATGAACTGAACCAGCCATTAACAGGTGCCATCAATTACAGCAGCGGCTGTTTAAATATGCTCAGGGAAGAACAGCTGGATAAGCAAAAACTAAAAATCGGCCTGCAGAGAACCATTGAAGGCGCTACCCTGGCGGCTGATATTATTCGGCAGTTGCACGAATTTGTACAAAAAGGTGAATCACGACGTAAACCAATGGCCATCAACCAGGCGGTTTATAATGTACTGGAATTAATTAAGCCGGAATTACAGCGCCACAATATAAACCTCCAGCTGGATTTAATGGACTGCCAGAAAAACATACTGGCCAATCGGGTTCAGATTGAACAGGTAGTACTTAATTTTATCCGTAATGCTTTAGATGCTATAGTTGAGAGTGAACGGCAGCCGGGGAATATTACCATTACAACCTCATGTACTGAGAAGCAGGTTATTTTAAGCGTTGCCGATACGGGTAATGGTATTGAAGAAACCAAACTAAACTCTATTTTTGATGCCTTTTATTCCAGTAAACCTGAAGGCATGGGTATGGGACTGTCAATCAGTCGAACCATTATTGAGTCACATAATGGACATATTAAGGCAGAAAATCTGAATCCTGCCGGCTGTCGTTTTACCATTGAACTGCCATTAATTGGGCACTGATTGAATATGAATAAGAATAATAAAACAGAACCTACCGTTTATATTATTGATGACGATAAATTTGCCCGTGAGTCACTGGAGTGGCTGGTAGATTCAATGCATATCCCTGTCAGGGCTTTTGAAAATGGTCGGCAGTTTCTGGATTTTTATACTGAAAAACAGCCCGGTTGTGCCATTATTGATGTGCGAATGCCGGACATTAACGGTCTGGATCTGCATCAGCGCCTAATTGAACAGGGTGCCATTCTGCCGGTTATAATTATGACTGGTCATGCTGATGTTTCCATGGCTGTGCGGGCCATGAAAGCCGGTGTTTATGACTTTATTGAAAAACCCTATAACGACACCCTGATGCTGCAGCGTATTCAAAATGCTCTGAGTTATGATAATGATAAACGTGAAAAGCAGAAGCGTATTGATGCTGTCCGGCAGAATCTGGATAAACTGACCCCCCGGGAAAGAGAGGTTCTGGAGCGGGTACTGGAATCCATGCCTAATAAAATTATTGCCAGTGAACTAAATATTAGTATTAAAACGGTAGAACTGCACCGGGCTAATATGATGACTAAAATGCAGACCCGCTCCGTTACCGAACTGGCCCGACTGGCCTTAATTGCGGGGCTGGAATAAAAACAGGAATGTTCGCCTTAGAGTTTTCCCTTAAGTTGATACAGAATATCTAATGCCTCTTTAGGGGTTAGATTATCCGGTTCAATACTGTTCAGTTCAGTAACTAACTCACTATAGTCAGGCTCTGTTTCCAGTGTTAATTCAACCTGCTGATTTTTTCTGTTTCTGGCAGAAGGGTTATCAGCACTTTCTATGGACTCAAGCATAGCCAGTTTCTGCTTAGCCAGTTTAATAACCTGTGCCGGAACACCGGCCAGGGCGGCGACCTGGATACCATAACTTTGTGAAGCATGACCTTCTTCCACCCGGTGCATAAAGACAATTTTTTCGCCATGCTCTACTGCATCCAGATGGACATTAACAATTTGTGGAAACTGGTCCGCCAGATGAGTCAGTTCAAAATAATGGGTGGCAAACAGGGTAAAAGCGGATATTTTTTCCGCCAGATAATGAGCCGAGGCATAGGCCAGAGACAGGCCGTCATAGGTACTGGTACCGCGGCCGATTTCATCCATCAGCACCAGAGAATACTCGGTGGCATTATGCAGTATATTGGCAGTTTCGGTCATTTCCACCATAAAAGTAGAACGACCGCCGGCCAGATCATCGGAAGCACCAATGCGGGTAAAAATCCGGTCAATATGACCAAAATGAGCTGAACGGGCCGGAACAAAACTACCGATATGGGCCATGACCGTCAGTAAGGCGACCTGTCTCATATAGGTGGATTTACCCCCCATATTCGGGCCGGTAATTAATAACATCCGGCGCTGCGCATCCAGCCGGACATCATTAGCCACAAAGGGGCTGTCCTGGATTTGCTCAACCACAGGATGGCGTCCCTGCACAATATTCAGATGAGTACCGCTGTCCAGTTCTGGTTTGCACCAGTCAAGAGTGACGGCCCGTTCTGCCAGATTGCATAAGACATCCAGTTCGCACAGGGCTCCGGCACTGGCCTGCATGGCCAGCAATTGTGGTGAAATTTTGTCAAATAATTGTTCGTATAATGCTTTTTCCCGGCTCAGGGCTTTTTCATTGGCACTGAGTACCTTGTCTTCAAAAGCTTTTAATTCGGGTGTAATAAAACGCTCATTATTTTTCAGAGTCTGTCGGCGCTGATAATCTTCCGGCAACTGTTCAGAATGGGCACGGCTGACTTCAATATAATAACCATGCACCTTATTATAATTAACCTTAAGGGTGGCTATGCCGGTGCGTTCTCTTTCCCGGGTTTCCAGATCCACCAGATACTGGTTGGCGTTTTTCTGGATATTACGCAGCTCATCCAGTTCCTGATCATAACCTGGAGCAATCACTCCGCCGTCACGGATCAGAACCGGGGGATTGTCTATTATGGCCGTTTCCAGTAATTGCTGCTGCTGGGGAAAAACAGCAATGGTCTGAGCCAGTTGCTGAATCAACGGATCGTTTATAGATACCAGCTCACTCTGTAATAAGGGCAGTACTGCCAGAGAATGTTTAAGCCGTTCAAAATCCCGTGGCCGGGCAGTTTTCAGGGCAACCCGGGTCAGTACCCGCTCAATATCGCCGATCTGTTTTAATAAGGGTTGAATAAGTTCATAGCGGTCATCTGACTGCAGTTGCTCAATGGCCTGATAACGTTGTTCTAAAATAGACTGATCACGCAGGGGGCGATTCAGCCAGCGGCATAATAAGCGGCTGCCCATGGCAGTAGCGGTGTGATCCATAACCGCCAGCAGAGTATGATCCGAATTGCCGCTCAGTGCCTGGGTTATTTCCAGGTTTCTGCGGCTGATGGTGTCCAGCACTACGGCTGAGTCATGCTGTTCCGGCTTTAAGGTATTGATATGCGGCAAAGCCATGCGCTGGGTGTTCTGCACATACTGCAGTAAACAGCCAGCGGCACATAGGGCGCTGTGATAATCATTGCAGCCGAAACCGGACAGATCCTGTGTGCCAAACTGCTCATTAAGCAACTGCCGGGAAGCCTGCTCATCAAACCACCAGGGCGGCTGTTCGGTAAAGGCCGTCTGTTTCCCCAGCTGCTGTTTCAGTGTGGTTTTATACGAACTGTTTTCCTCCAGCAGCAGTTCACTGGGTTTGTGACGTTCCAGCTCTGACTGCAGGGCTTCCAGACTGTCCAGTTCAGACACATTAAAACGCCCGCTGGTCAGATCCAGTATGGCCAGTCCATAGGCCGGTGAGTGTTTATCGTTAATGCTGATGGCAGCCAGCAGGTTATCTTTACGGTCTTCCAGTAAACTGTCTTCGGTAATGGTACCGGGGGTAATAATGCGTACCACCTTGCGTTCTACCGGACCTTTGGACGTGGCCGGATCACCAATCTGTTCACAGATAGCCACGGACTGGTTTAGCTTAACCAGCTTGCTTAGGTAATTGTCCACTGCATGGTAGGGCAGGCCAGCCATGGGAATGGGTTCCCCGGCGGAGCGACCGCGGGCGGTCAGGGATAAGTCGAGTAACTGAGAGGCTTTCTTTGCATCATCAAAAAACAGTTCATAAAAATCCCCCATGCGGTAAAACACCAGCATATCGGGAAACTCAGCCTTAATCTTAAGGTATTGCGCCATCATTGGCGTATGTTGGGTGGAACTGCCTTTATCAGGCTTGCTTGTGGTCATAAGGCTCGA
>JALTKC010000277.1 GCA_027076245.1 Gammaproteobacteria bacterium | reverse complement strand
AAACACCCAGAGATTTACGATAACTCTGATTAGGTTCACCCATATAAGACATATAGGCCACCAGATCTTTAATCATGGTATCAAACTCTTCAGGTGTCATGGTACCCTGTTCAACCAGTTCTGCACCAACCACCACTTTTTCACCATCATGGTCTTCAATAATCGGCTTTTTAACCCCTTCCTGTTCCCAGAAGATATTAGGCATGCCCACATCTTTAAAGACGACATTATTATGACCTGTAGTTTTAGAAGGGTCGGCATAGAAACCTTTCAGATAACTGTACAACCAGTCAACGCCACGAGAACGGGCTACCAGAGATAAATCCGGTGGTAGTGCACCAAATGCCTGTTTGGCATATTCCGGTGTCATCACCGCAGTCATGGTACTACCGAACTTGGTACCCAGATGATTAAGGTTACCCATTACCTGTTCTTCAGTCATGCCCAGGTCAGCGGCTACCCGATTAAAACGAACATATTTGGCAGAGTGACAGCTCAGGCAATAGTCAGTAAAAACCTTAACACCACGCTGCAGTGAAGCTTTATCATCAACATTGATGTTCGCTTTTTCCAGATGCGCTCCGCCACTGGCCAATACCAGACCAGTACTTGTCATTGCTATTAAAGTTAGCAGAATCAGGATTGTCTTTTTCATTTCATTGTCACCCTTTCTGGAACTGGTTTATTCGTTTCCATCTTCGTGTAAAAAGGCATCAACAGGAAGAAGGCAAAATAGTAAATGGTACAGATTTGCGCCACCAGGGTACGCATATCAGTAGGTGCTTTTGTACCTAAATAACCCAGGGTAATAAATGCAACCACAAATAATGCAATCAGTATCTTATACCAGCCGGCACGATAGCGGATGGATTTAACAGGGTTGCGATCCAGCCATGGCAGGAAGAACAATACGACAATGGCAGCACCCATGGCTATTACACCAGGGAAAGCCGAACCAGCAATACTTGGAACTGCACGTAGTATCGAGTAATACGGGGTGAAGTACCAGACCGGTGCAATATGTTCAGGTGTCTTCAATGGGTTAGCAGGCTCAAAGTTAGCATGTTCCAGGAAGTAGCCAAACATTTCCGGAACAAAGAATACTACTGCAGCAAAGAACATCAGGAAGACCACAACGCCAACAATATCTTTTACAGAATAATAAGGATGGAATGGAATGCCGTCTTTGGGAATACCGTTTTCATCTTTATTTTTCTTGATTTCAACACCATCAGGATTATTGGAACCGACTTCGTGCAGGGCAATAATATGCGCTACAATCAGACCAATCAGAATCAGTGGAATGGCAATAATATGTAAGGAGAAGAAACGGTTCAGGGTTGCATCACCGATAACAAAGTCACCACGAACCCAGATACCCAGATCTTCACCGACAAAGGGGATTGCACTGACCAGGTTAATAATTACCTGTGCACCCCAGAAGGACATCTGACCCCAGGGTAACAGGTAGCCCATAAAGCCTTCAGCCATCAGAGCCAGGAAAATCAGTACACCAAAGATCCACACCAGTTCACGGGGTTTTTTATAAGAACCATAAATCAGACCACGGAACATGTGCAGGTAAACTACAATAAAGAATGCCGATGCACCCGTTGAATGGAAATAGCGGATTAACCAGCCCCATTCCACATCACGCATAATATTCATTTCTACAGACTGGAATGCCAGTGCCGTATCGGGCTTGTAGAACATGGCCAGGAAAATCCCGGAAAGCACCTGAATAACCAGTACCATAATGGCCAGTGAGCCGAAAAAGTACCAGAAGTTAAAGTTTTTAGGTGCATAGTATTTTGACAGATGCTCTTCCCACATCTTTGTCAGAGGGAATCGGGCATCAACCCATCCCATTAAATCATTGACTCTTTGTCCCATTATGCATTACTCCCGTCTTGACCTATCAGGATCACTGTATCGCTCTTGAAATAATATGGCATGATTGGCAGGTTCTTTGGAGCCGGCATGGATTTATAAACCCGACCGGAAAGATCATAAATAGAACCATGGCAGGGGCAGAAATAGCCGCCCTTCCAGTCATGCCCCAGGGAACCAGCAAACGGGTTATTTAAATCAGGCACATATTTCGGCGCACACCCCAGGTGAGTACACACCCCTTCCATAACAATCACTTTACGGTGACTGTCATAAGAACGGGCTGGGTTCTTACAATAGTCCGGCTGGGCAGACATTTCAGAATCCGGATCAGCAAGCATCTCGATATCTGTTTCCAGAACCTTAATGTTCTCATCTGTTCTGTTTAACACATAAACCGGCTTACCCCGCCACTCTACTGTGATCATTTGCCCTTCTTCAAGTTTACTGATGTCAACCTGTACTGGAGCACCGGCAGCCAGAGCTCTGGCACTGGGTTTCCAGGATTTGATGAAGGGTACAGCTACAAAACCGGCACCAATGGCACCCACCACCGTAGTGGAGGCAACCAGAAAGCGACGTTTGCTATTATTTACAGCGTCTGTACTCATTAACTTAACTCCCAAATTTAAGAAATTTTCCCACCCGAAATAACTTAAGTTTTTTTAAAAATTTTTGTAAAAAATCTTAATAATTAGTAAGGATTTCTTAATTCGATACCAAAAAAATTTGCAACATTTTCTTAAAAGATGAGCATAATATCAAGTACAATTTTATTATTTACTAATTGACCTGATATTTATCATAAACGTGTCGATAAAATACCGGAATTTTCAAGAATTTAAATTTTAATTGCTATTTCTAAATGGTCTTGTTCTCACCTGGATTGTTGCATTTTGCAACAGCCAAAAATTTACTTTTTAAGGTAAGTTTCGCACTAAAAAACTACCCAGAAACTTTACCGGAAAACGCTAAACCGGATTATATTTATCGATAAATATATGTTCCAGATCAAACTGCTCAGCAAGATGGGCTCCCAGAGCCTGTACTCCATAGCGCTCTGTAGCATGATGCCCGGCAGCAAAATAATGAATATTATGTTCCCGAGCCAGGTGCCAGGTATTTTCTGAAATTTCACCGCTGATAAAAGCATCCGCTTCTACTGCAACTGCCTGCTCAATCCAGGACTGTGCTGCTCCGCTGCATAAGGCCACTTTTTCCAGCATCCTTTCTGAAGGAATATGCAGTGCCTGACGACCCAGCACCTGGGACAGATGACGCACAAAGGTTTCACCGCTCTGGCGCTCAATAGTACCCAGCACTGCTATATCATTATTACCAAAAAAAGATTCGGCTTTTATACCCAGTTTCTGTGCCAGCAGAACATTATTGCCGAGGGTTTTATGCGCATCCAGTGGCAGGTGATAGGCCAGCAGATTAATATCATGACAGAGCAGGGATTTAATACGGCGATACTTAATACCGGTCAGAACCGGGGCTTCCCCCTTCCAGAAAAAACCATGATGCACCAGCAGACAGTCTGCCTCCAGTTTAATGGCTTCATCAATTAACTCCTGACTGGCGGTCACCCCGCTGACAATACGCTGAACTGAATCATTCCCCTGAATCTGCAGCCCATTAGGGCAGTAATCAGAAAAACGTTCTGTTTCCAGAAGTTCATCACAATAAGCAACCAGTTCTTTACTTTTAACCATATATTATTAACACTTATCCATTTAAAAAACGATTCCTGAGCTGTATAAAATGCAATCAGCTCAGCAAAAAACATTGTATTATCCTAAATTATTCAAATCTTTAAACTGCAAAACAGGTCTGCACTGAATTATTAAGGTAAAATACCCCCATGACCGGAAGAAAAACAACCCCAAATTACTCATCCATCCTGTTTTACATGCTCTCGGCACTGGTGGGTTTTTTATTTGCTGTTACCTATAATTATTTCCTGACCGGATCAGGACAGCCATTAAATTCGGAGCCTGTTAAATTACCACAGGCTGAACGTTTAATACCAGCCCCTGTAGGTAATAAGCTCTATGCAAACAGTATTGTCAGTTTTGCTCCGGCTGTACAGAGAGCGGCTCCAGCCGTGGTTAATATTTTTACCCGTAAACTGATTAAGCAAAAAGAATCTCTGTATAACAATTCGACATTAAGAGCTCTGCTTGAAAATCGCCGACCACCGCCACGTTATAAAGAAGAAACAAATCTGGGTTCAGGGGTTATCGTCTCATCTTCCGGTCATATATTAACAAATAATCATGTTATTTACGGTGCCGAAGATATCGAGGTTTTACTACAGGATGGCCGTTATTTACGCGCCCGGCTGGTAGGCCGTGATCTGGAAACCGATCTGGCGCTGTTAAAAGTGACCGCTTCGGATCTGCCTACCATACATTTCGGGGATTCCTCTAAATTGCAGGTAGGTGATATTGTCCTGGCCATTGGCAATCCTTTTGGCCTGGGTAATACAGTCACTTCCGGGATCATCAGTGCCCTGAACCGTTCCCAGTTCAGAGCCAACAGCTTTGACAATTTTATCCAGACCGATGCCGCCATTAATCCCGGCAATTCCGGGGGAGCCCTGGTTAATACCCGAGGTGAAATGATTGGTGTCAATACCATTAATATTAGCAACAGCGGCGGTTCCCAGGGGATCGGTTTTGCCATTCCTGCAACTCTGGCACAGGAAGTGATGCAGCAGTTAATCCGCTTCGGTGAAGTCCGTCGGGGCTGGATTGGCATTGAGGCCAGAGAAATATCACCCATGCTGGCACAACAACTCAACAGTGTGGTGGATCATGGTTTGCTGATCATTGGCGTACTGAAAAACGGCCCTGGTCAGAAAGCCGGCATCCAGGTAGGTGATATGATCACCCATATAAACGGTATAAAAATCACCTCTGCAAAAGATGCCCTACGATTAATCACTCACCTGAATCCGGGGGATATTGCGGTATTGCGAGGGATTCGGGGGAATCAGTCGGTGCAGTTCAGGATTGTGGCGCAGGAGCGGCCGCAGATGTCGGGGGGAGAGCAGCGTTGAGCGTTCAGCGTTCAGCGTTCAGCGTTCAGCGTTCAGCGTTCAGCGTTCAGCGTTCAGCGTTCAGCGTTCAGCGTTCAGCGTTCAGCGTTCAGCGTTCAGCGTTCAGCGT
>JALTKC010000276.1 GCA_027076245.1 Gammaproteobacteria bacterium | reverse complement strand
CCAGACCGGCCCGATAAATCAGAATATCGGCACTTTGCAGCAGCGGGTAGCCCAGAAAACCGTAAGTGGCCAGATCTTTTTCTTTTAGCTTAAGCTGTTGATCTTTAAAGGATGGCACCCGTTCCAGCCAGCCCAGCGGTGTGATCATGGAGAGCAGCAGGTGCAGTTCTGCATGTTCCGGCACCTGGGACTGGATAAAAATTTTAGCCGAACCTGGATTGACCCCGGCCGCCAGCCAGTCAATCACCATTTCCCAGGTATTGTCTTCTATATTTTCTGTTTCAGCATAATGAGTGGTCAGCGCATGCCAGTCGGCAGCAAAAAACAGACAATCGTATTCATGCTGTAACTTAATCCAGTTTTTCAATACCCCATGATAATGCCCCAGATGCAGCTGACCCGTAGGCCTCATGCCGGACAAAACCCGTTGCTGGTGAATTGGTACGACCAAAATAAACTCCTGTTACTCTCTTTAACGGTTAACAAAAAACATAAAAGACTTAATACATTTACTGAATAGCACTTAAAAGACGGTAGAACACTTCTATATCCAGACCGGAAATTGCAGATAATACCATTAAAAATACGGCAATGACCGGAAAAATAATATAGGACAGAATACCTGTCAGCATTAATGCAATAATAATAAAAAAGCCATAGGGCTCAATCTTGCTGTACTGTATGGAAGCCCGGGGTGACAACAGACCTGACATAATACGCCCGCCATCCAGTGGTGGAATGGGTAATAAATTTAATACACCCAGAATTACATTAATGGTAATTCCAGCAATTGGCATTAATAAAAAGAACAGGCTGACAGAAGAGCGCCCGTCAAAAAACATCACCGATATATTTAAAAAGACTGCCCAGAAAAGCGCCATCAGAAAATTACTGACCGGACCGGCGGCTGCCACCCACATCATATCTTTCTTGGGGTTTCTCAAATTCCGGGCATCTACCGGCACTGGTTTGGCCCAGCCAAAAGCAAAGCCCGTAAAAACAATCATTAAAGTGGGCACCAGAATCGTGCCGACTGGATCAATATGTTTAATGGGATTGAAGGTTAAACGGCCTAACATTCTGGCCGTAGCATCTCCTTTTTTATCGGCCATCCAGGCATGTGCTGCTTCATGCAGAGCCACGGCAAATAATACCGGCAGGATCCAGATGGTAATTTTTTGTATTGTTGTTGCGTCCATTCGGCAGATTATATCATTTTTAAATTAAAAGTTTTTGACTATTAAAAATCTCTAAAAGTTACACTCATAGTATCAGGTGGCCAGATACGGTCTTTAACTATTCAAATGGAGCCGAATCACCCAGCCCCTTTCTGACCACATAAGGAACCTCTTCTTCAAAATCAACCACGGTGGTTGCCTCAAAACCACAGAAGCCGCCGTCAATAATCAGATCCAGCTGATGTTCCAGTACCTGGCGTATTTCATAAGGATCGGTCATAGGCAGTTCTTCACCGGGCAGGATCAGGGTCGAACTCATTAAGGGTTCACCCAGATCGTCCAGCAGGGCCTGAGTGATCGCATTATCAGGAATACGTATGCCAATGGTTTTCCGTTTGGCATGCATCAGACGCTTGGGTACTTCACGGGTGGCTTTTAAAATAAAGGTATAAGGGCCGGGGGTATGCGCTTTTAACAGACGGTACTGGGTATTATCAATCTGAGCATAAATGCTGATTTCTGATAAATCCCTACAGACCAGAGTAAAATTATGCTTTTTATCCAGTTGCCGGATAGTACGGATTTTATCCATTGCCTGTTTATCACCGATATGACAGCCAATCGCATAGGCTGAATCGGTTGGATAAACCACCACCCCTCCCTTTCGAATAATTTCCACCGCCTGACGGATCAGACGATGCTGAGGGTTCTGTTCATGAATTTGAAAAAACTGACTCATTTAACGGCTTCCATTTTGGCTTTTATCTTTATCACTTTTGCTTATTTAGTGTTTAAGTGCATCTTTCAAAGAAATAAATCCCACACCGGTTTGCACTGCCTTGGTAAAGGGGATAACTGCCCCAGTTTAATCCAGGGAAAGTCCGGATCGTGGAAATCCGATCCGGCTGATGCATACAGGTCAAAATCACTGGCATGGGCCGCCATGGTTTTAACTTCATTAACATCATGACTGCCGGAAACCACTTCTATGGCCTGCCCGCCGGCAGCCATAAAATCCTTAATTAACTTACGTAGTTTGGTTCGGGTCAGCTTATAGCGGGCCGGATGGGCAATCACCGCAATCCCGCCGGCACCGGTTATCCAGCCGACGGCATCTTCCATACTGGCCCAGTCACCACTGACATGCCCGGGTTTATTCGCCACCAGATAATGCTTGAACACATGACGAATATTTTTTGAATGCCCTCTGTCCACCAGAAAGTTGGCAAAATGCATACGCCCCAGCATCCGGCCTTCTGAAAAGGACAGGGCGCCTTCATAAGCACCGGTAATACCGGCCTTGTCAAGCTTATCCGCAATTTCCCGTGCCCGGCGCTCCCGAAAAGCCTGCAGCCAGGTAATGCCTTTTTGCAACGGCTCATAGTCCGGATCAAAATTCAGCCCCACAATATGCACCGTGCGTTTATTCCATGTAACCGACAGCTCAATACCATTAATAAAACCGATACCTTCTGCCAGCGCCGCCTGACGAGCCGTTTGCAAACCATCCACGCCGTCATGATCAGTCAGTGCCAGCACTTCAACCCCGGCCTGTGCGGCACGCCGGACTAATTCATCAGGTGGCAGACGACCATCCGATGCGGTGGAATGTGTATGTAGGTCTATCTGCATTTTATGGAATAGTATTCTGATTATTAAAAAAGAGGCTGATTTTACCTTATTTTGAGGCTGATTTTTATTCTTTATTGAATTTTGTTCTAATATTAGAGTCCAACTTACTCATTTTAAATATTTTTAAGAGAAAACCGTTAAAAATTACCCGTTACTTAAAAAGTTGTTCTAAGTTTGCATAGATGTCAAAATAGCCTTTTATCAAATTTATAATTTCCACTAACGACAACAGATCACCACAAAGAAAAAACACACTTATGTTAAAGTTTTTATACGATTTTTTACCCATTATTATCTTTTTTGCCACCTATAAGTTTACTGATAATGACATATATGCGGCAACTACAGCGGCTATTATTGCTACTGTTATTCATACCGCAATACAATGGTTCAAACATAAAAAGCTGGAAAATCAGCATATTATCAATCTGGTGGTTATCCTGCTTTTCGGCGGTATGACCCTGTTGTTTCATGACGATACCTTTATTAAATGGAAAGTCACAGTGATCAACTGGTTATTTGGTCTGGTCTTACTGGGCAGTCAGTTTATTGGCGATAAAAATATTATTCAGAGGCAACTGGATCATGCTATTAGCCTGCCCGATAACATTTGGGTACGTTTAAATATGATGTGGGTGGGCTTTTTCTTTTTTTCCGGCCTGATTAATATTTATGTGGCCTTCTTTTACGGCCTGGATTTACCTGCAGAAGTCCGTCAGGAATTCTGGGTGGAATTTAAACTTTATGGCATGCTGGGACTGACCTTCGCCTTTATGATTTTTCAGATTTTTTACCTGCAGCGCCATATTATTCATGAACCCGCAGAAGATGAGGAAGTCTCTTAATGCTTTATGCCATTATTGCCCGTGATATTGAAAACACGCTGGATAAACGTTTAGCTGCACGGCCCGACCACCTGCAGCGACTGGAAACCTTAAAAAATGAAGGCCGGCTGGTACTGGCCGGACCGCATCCGGCCATTGACAGCAATGATCCGGGTGAAGCCGGCTTTACCGGTTCTCTGGTGGTTGCTGAGTTTGACTCTCTGGAAGATGCCCAAAACTGGACCGATGCTGATCCCTATATTAACGCCGGGGTTTATGACCAGGTTATCGTAAAACCCTTTAAAAAAGTGTTACCCTGACACCCATAACCAATTCTTATAATCTTATCAAGGAATGACCTCGAATGATCTTTAGTTCTAATTCAACAGTTATACAAAGCAATACACAAAAAAATACCGCAAAAAACTCTGTATTTAAAAAAACGGCTTTAGGGCTGGCCTTATCAGCCTTCCTCATCAGCTCCTCGGCTCTGCTGGCTGAAGATAAAGTCATAGCGAATGTTAATGGTGAGGACATCTCCGAAAGCCAGATGGAAATAGCCGCAACCCAGAGTAAAGTGGATTATAAAAATATCACTCCGGAGCAGAGAAAGTTGTTAACGGAAGCACTGGTTAACCGTCAACTGGTATTGCAGGAAGCCATTAAAGCCGGTTTTGATAAAAAGCCCGATGTGGCAGCCCGGGTTAAGGCTTTAATTGACAGTTATATTGCGGCTAATTACCTGGCCAGTGTAGCGGAAGGCTTTAAGGTCAGCGAGGCAGAAATTAAAGCCTTCTATGACAAAAATGTTTTACAGAACACCAGCAAGGAATACAAGGCCCGTCATATTCTGGTTAAAACAGAAGCCGAAGCCGTCGCACTGATCAACCAGATTGAAAACGGTGCTGACTTCTCCAAACTGGCCAAAGAAAAATCAACCGATAGCGGTTCCGGCAGCAAAGGCGGTGATTTAGGCTGGTTTGGTGAAAAAGATATGGTTCAGCCCTTTGCGAAAGCAGTCGCAGGCCTGAAAAAAGGTGAACTGTCTAAAAAGCCGGTTCAGTCCCAGTTTGGCTGGCATGTGATTATTCTTGATGATGAGCGTAAGACTACGCCTCCACCGCTGGAGAGTGTGAAAGCAGAAATTGAGAAGATATTAATTAAGGAGAAATTAAATCAGTATCTGGAAGATTTGAATGCTAAGGCTAAGATTACTTTGAAGTAATTTTTTATTTTTCCTGTTTTTCCCTTTTTTCCCTTACCCTCTCCCGGAGGGAGAGGGGATTATAAGGAGTACTATTTTGCTACTGCATTCAGATCCGCATCGGGATTATCAAAGCCCAGTTTGTAGCCTAAAGATACATGGTGGAAACGACCCAGGCTGTAATCATCGTGGATGGCGAAACCAAAGTTATACACCTTATCCAGCTCC
>JALTKC010000275.1:437-1074 GCA_027076245.1 Gammaproteobacteria bacterium | reverse complement strand
GACTGGGGCCAGGCAGTTAATATATCAAAGCTTGAAGCAGCATTAAAAGCCAATAATGACGTTAAGGTGGTGTGTTTTGTTCATGCAGAAACCTCAACAGGAGCCAGTTCGGATGCCAGGGCTATCTGTGATCTGGCCCATCAGCATGGTGCGCTGACAATTGTGGATGCTGTAACATCCCTGGGCGGTACTGAGTTACGTGTTGATGACTGGGGTATAGATGCGATCTATTCTGGTACACAAAAATGCCTGTCCTGTGTGCCGGGCATATCACCTGTCAGTTTTAATGATCGTGCGATTGAAGTCATTAAAAATAGAAAGACAAAAGTACAGAGCTGGTTTCTGGATTTGAATCTGGTTATGGGCTACTGGGGGGCAAATACCAAACGTGCCTATCACCACACAGCGCCCGTCAATGCATTATATGCTTTGCATGAGTCTCTACTTATGCTGCAAGAAGAAGGGCTGGAAAATGCCTGGCAGCGACATCAGCAGAATCATCTGGCTCTACGGGCAGGATTTGAAGCCATGGGGCTAAACTTTATTGTCGATGAAGCATCCCGCCTGCCTCAGCTCAATGCGGTAAGCATCCCGGAAGGTATTGATGAGGCGGCAGTACGAGCCAGGTTATTAAGTC
>JALTKC010000275.1:0-427 GCA_027076245.1 Gammaproteobacteria bacterium | reverse complement strand
CAGGAAAAGTTTGGCGTATTGGTTTAATGGGGTATAGCAGCCGTGCTGAAAATATTCTCCTCTGTCTGGGAGCACTGGATGCCGTATTAACTGATATGGGGGCAAAAATTAATAGCGGTGCGGCGATTTCTGCCGCTCAGGCCGTAATGAAATAAAAAATATCCAGACATTCTTTAATCAATATTCAGCAATAGTGCACGCTGAATATTGATTAATATCCCTGCTTATCTTATTGATAGAGGCAGTAAAAAATGCCTTTTCCAGCGACATCTATTCAATCCTGTCGAGTCTAAAAAATGAGAAAAATTCTCAAATTCTAGAAAGTAAAAATCTATACATATTCCATGCTGTTTTCTGTATGCAGAAGCCTGTGTTTTTATCAGTTAATGATATAGATCATAAGCTGAATAATTTTATCGAATATAAT
>JALTKC010000274.1 GCA_027076245.1 Gammaproteobacteria bacterium | reverse complement strand
TTTTCCCCTGTTTAAGGATCTGTCCTTTCAGGATCTGTCCTGGTGGAATGGTTTCCACATAGATGGATTTAACCTCTGGATTCTTTTTCTGGAAATCATTTATCAGTTCTTCCATTACCATAAACTGATTGCCTGCAAGGTACATTACCAGATCAGAAGTATAGGAGTCACCTATCTTGCCATAATCAATTTTACCATTGGTATGGAAAGTTCTGTAATCATGCCCCAGACCTGCATCTTTAGAAGCCAATGCAGCACCGCTGAACAGACTCGTTACCATCAGTGTGCCTGCTGCAATATGAGTGAGAAATGGTTTTATAGTCATCATTTAACCCTTGTTATTTGTTTTTAATCCATTAGTGGTCTTATCAGTAAGTATGGCAAGTGTAGTTAAATGATTTTTTTATTGTAACTATAGCACACCCTAGAAGAACCTAGGGTACGCCATAGGTTTTAGGTGACAGGTTTTAGTTTTTTTTCCAGTGCAGGATGCGGTTATTGGCAGGCATGGGGTAATCATGTTTTAAGTACAGGTTATTTTGCTCTGCCAGTTTATGCAGGTCATCCAGATCGCGGATACCGCTTTGAGGATCACGGTTTTTGAGCCACTGGTCAAACTGCTGGTTGCTGTCACTGGTATACTGGCCGTTATAATTAAAAGGGCCGTAGATCAGCATATCACCCTGCTTATTGAGTACCTTAGAAACCCCGGCAAATAATTTCTGTACCGCTTGCCAATGCATTATATGCAGAGTATTGGCAGTAAACACAGCATCTGCTTCAACAGGCGGCCAGCTTTCCTGCATAACATCCAGTTCTATCGGCGGTGCAATATTGTCTGGTGTCTGCGGATGAGCATAATACTCATCCAGCCACATCTGGATACCGGAAATTGCCTCCTGTCGGTCACTGGGGTACCAGAACAGATGCGGCATGGCGGCGGCAAAAAACACAGCATGCTGTCCGGTACCGCTGCCAATTTCCAGAACAAGATCTGCATCCATTAACACCGGTTTTATAACATCCAGGATCACCTGTTTGTTCTGTTCACATGATTCTGCAAAAGGTTTCAAAACTTTCCTCATTATTTATAACATTCAATTTTTACAACTTTCTGTCTGAAAACATCAGGACTTACGATAAGGTATTTTATCCTGCATGGTATGAATATAGTGTATGACATTCGCTTTTTCATGAGCAACAAAATTTTTTATAGCTTCATTAAAATGATCCTGCATCATAAAATGTGCAGAACGGGTCATTTCAGGAATAAAACCGCGAGCTACCTTGTGTTCTCCCTGGGCACCGGGTTCAAACACCTGAATGCCTTCCCTGATACAGTATTCTATGCCCTGATAATAACAGGCTTCAAAGTGCAGTCCCTTAACGTTTTTTGTAGAACCCCAGAAGCGTCCATATAAGCGCCTGTTGCTTCGATACATAAGGGCACCGGCAATGGTTTGATTATTCTGTTGTGCCAGCACCAGTAATACCTGGCCGGGCAGTTTTTCAGCTACTTCTTTAAAAAAACCGTAATTTAAAGTGGCTATGCCCCATTTTTCTTCAAAGGTTTGATTATAAAAATTGGTCATGCTCTGCCAGTCATCGGAACTGGCCTGGTATCCGTCCAGATATTTTATCGTTATACCTGCTTGAACCACCTGTTTACGTTCTTTAATAATATTTTTTCGCTTACGTGAACTTAGCCGAGCCAGAAAATCATTAAAATCAGCATAGCCCTGATTATGCCAGTGGAACTGGCAGTCATGGCGCAGCATGGCCCCCTGCTGCTGCAGAAAATTAAGTTCTTCCGGCTGGGGGAAAAGCACATGGGCACCACTGGCACCCAGTTGCCGGGCAATATCTTTAAGGGCATGCAGGAGCACAGGATAGTACTGCTGTTCCCGGCCTGGCTTTACCAGCATACGCTGACCGGATGCCGGTGTGTAGGGTATGGCCGAAACCAGTTTAGGGAAATAACGCAGCCCATGCTGCTGCCAGGCCTGAACCAGGGCGTTATCAAATACAAATTCACCATAACTATTGTACTTTTCGTACAAAGGCATGGCAGCCACCAGTTCATTGTCCTGATAAACCGCAACATGTCTGGGCAGCCAGCCGAATTCCTCACCCACACAGCCGTGAGTTTCCAGTGCAGACAGGAATTCATGGCGTAAAAAGGGATTGTTATCGTGGATCAGAGCATTCCATTGCTCGGGTTTGATGTGTGATATTTGATCAAATACATCTATACGCAAAATACCGCCTGTGTTAATAAGTAAGGTGTCTGTTATTTCTGTAACTTACTATACAGGTTGGTTGCATCATTCATAAATTTCAAGAGCTGGCGAACCGTAAGAGACACCAGGAAGGCATTACCGTTTTTATCCAGTGAGTGTTCAAACAGGCGGTAGGACTTGCCGGCTTTATCCAGCAGAGCCTTGATTTCAGGGGTGTTACCCTGATAATTATTCAGGTATTCAAGCCCCTCCGTAAACTGTTTACGGGCTTTGGCCAGTTCATCCAGATAGAAAGGTTCAGTAAAGCCCCAGTTACGTAGCAGGTAAAACAGTTCAATACGCTGACTGAGCATCCGCTGACGGCCGGAAACATTGACCACTTTACCCAGCTCCTTACCGGAAAAGTTTTCCAGTTTCAGTACGATCTGGTGTGATAAGGACAGTAGTTTTTCATTTATTTTAACCAGTTCTGGTACTTTAGCCCGGGTTGGCTCACCCAGAATCATACTTTTATACAGGGGCCACATGGAATTAATTTCCTGCAGTGAGTCCTTAACGCCGGGCACCTGTTCAAAGTCTTTTAGAAAATCCAGCCCCTGCTCATAACGTGTTACGGCATCCTGTAATTTCTTATCCGGTTCTATATAAAACTGATCCTGCCCCAGTTGAGCGTAGGACTTTAACATCCGCTGAGTAAGCATACGCTGTAAACCAGCACGGTTAATGGCGTTATTAAGCTTTAATTCACTGATTTGCGGAACAGCCATAGTATCTGGAGAATACCCGATACCCAGCAGCATAAAACCAAACAGGATAAGACTGAACAACGAACCGGTAACATAAACTTGGCATTGATTTGTTTTCATGTTTATAACCATATTTTAAAAATTTCCTGCAGGATGGATAATTTCAGCAAACTTAACATTTAACCAGGCATTATCCTCTGATTTAAATCAAACTATAAATAAACCTTGTCTTGTCTTTTCTTGTTACTTCCTCTCCGCTCTGATTTTAAACACTCATTTTATCAGAAAGCGTTGATTTTATTTATACCGAGCTGCTTTTTCAGGTTCACCCAGTTTAATATAGCTCTGTTTTATGACTTTGTAATTATTCGACTTTAATTTCTGATTGTTTTTTGCAAGATTATTGGATTTTAATGCCTGTTGAACCGCCTGCTGATAATTCTCACGATAAAATTGTAACACCGCCATATTATGCCAGATCCAGGCATTATCCGGTTCTATTCTTAACGCCCTTTTTAACAGACTTTCCGCTTCATTATAGTTGCCCTGATCAATCGCTGCTTTTGACTGCTTAAGGAGATCAAGCACTGCACTACGACTGGCAGGTGGTTTGGCTGAAACTCGGGGAGATATGGCGCCCTGGCTGACTGCCGCTGTAGTTATCACTTTTGGTTGGTAAACCTCTTCAGAGCTGACGGCATCCTCGGAACGGCTTTGTTCAATTACCGGTGGGGCACTGCCCATTGTCCTGTCACGTGAGTAGTCAACTGAACTGCAGCCATTAATCAGACTGATTATAAACAGGATTAGCAAGTATATTTTAAACATTGACAGCCTCAGTAATTGAAACAAACAGGTAGTTTCAACTATTTTACACTATTGAAACAAACGTTGTAGCCAGTTGTTAGAAAAACGGCCGGTTTCACATGCCTCAACCCTGGCCGGTTCTGTCCCCTTAATAAAAGGCAGATATTCCGCATTTTTACAGCGCCCGGAAAGCCTAACCTGCTGCAGGGAGTCCACCCAGAACCATTTAATATTCTGCGGTTGATTCTGCTCCAGCACGCCAACATCCAGTTTCTGCATCATCCTGCCCCAGACCTTCAGAGCACCGGAGGAGCCAGTCAGGCCAGCCGGCGTATTATCATCCCGTCCCAGCCAGACCACAGCCAGCAGATTACTGCCGAATCCAGCAAACCAGCTGTCTCTGAGCTCATTAGTAGTACCGGTTTTTCCAGCCAGTTGATAACGGGACGGCAGATAATGACTTAATCCTTTCGCGGTTCCCATACTGACCACCTCCTGAAGATTGGCATTAACAAGATAAGTCAGGTCTTCACTGATCCGCTGTTCCACGCGCAAGGGGTATTGCTGCAAGGTGTTATTCTGCTCATCCTGTACCGACAGTATCGCATGCAGGGGGGAATAAAAGCCCTGATCGGCCAGGGTCTGGTACATCTGGGTAACCTGTAACGGCGTTAAGGTCAGAGAACCCAACAGCACCGCCGGATAGGGTAATGCATCGGTTGGCACGCCGAGTGCACGAACAGTATTAAGGACTTTGTCCACACCTATATCCATACCCAGCCGGGCAGTGGATAAATTATAGGACTTGGCCAGAGCCACATGCAAAGGCACAGTTCCGTGTTCTTTGTGATCAAAGTTTTTGGGCTGCCATAATTTACCCTTAACACTTTTGGCGGTAAATGCCTGGTCTTTTAACAGAGAGGCCAGAGTATAACCCTGCTGCAATGCCGTCAGATATATGGCCGGTTTGACCAATGAGCCAATAGGACGTTGCGCATGCATGGCCCGGTTAAAATCACCTTCCTGACTCTTTTTACCCCCCACAATAGCCAGTATCTCTGCAGAATTGCGATGACTGACAATAATAGCGCCCTGCAGTTGTTTAGAACGTTTTTTCCCCATGCTTTTTAACTGGCTGCTCAGCGCCTGTTCAGCCGCCCATTGTACCTGCGGATTAAGGGTGGTAAATATTTTCAGGCCCTTATCGGTTAAGTCATCCTGGTTATAGCTTTCCTGCAACTGTGATTTCACACTGTCCAGAAAAGCCGGGAATGGTGATGAGCTTAAGGAAAT
>JALTKC010000273.1 GCA_027076245.1 Gammaproteobacteria bacterium | reverse complement strand
TATCCATGATATGACCCATTTTAATCTTGCTGGCGATCTGTCCGGTGTCAGCAGCCTCAACGACTTTAAAAAAGGGGCCGTCCAGCCCGGAAAGTTGATTGTGGAAATAACCGATGATTCCTATATTGAGCGTAAAAACCGCTTCTGTGCCAACGAAGAAAATCTGTCTGTTGCAGATTATATTAACAAACATCTGACCCAGGTAAATGAATACCTGGCTTCTTTTGGCATTAAACCTGAAGACGGTTTATTAAATGCCTATAAACAAGTTCTGCAAACATCTGGAGCCATCAGCTTTGAAGCCGATTTAAGCAAGCTGAACGGACTGCAGGAAATACAGACCTTTATGCCCAATGATCTGATTCAGTTTATTCGTCTCAAACTATATGTAGATGGTAAGCGTATTAATGAAATATCCATTGATATTGATAAGGAGAAACTGGTCGAAGTCACCACCAGTGAAGATATTAAGCTGGAAACACCGTCTCAGATTGAAAAAAAGAAAGCCATTATTATTAAAAAATACCGACCGGTTGCCATCTCCAGCCTGAAAAACTTTAAAGGCTACCGGGTTAAAATAGACACCATTAAAGGCAAGCACTATAAGGGTACGCTGAATATCCGTGATACTTATTATATTGAAGTGATAGACCGGATGCGCTCAGGCAATATTACCTATCCCGTTCATATCGGTGATATTAAATCAGCCCAGGTGTTTTTTTAAGACCGTATAAATGGCCGAGCCCAATAGTGTCAGTTCCTCTGTACTGATAATATAGGGCGGCATAATATACACCAGCTTATTAAAGGGGCGCACCCAGACCCCGGCCTCCACAAACGCCGCCTGTAGCTGCTGCATATTAACCGGCTGTTTCACTTCCACCACACCAATAGCGCCTTTAATGCGCACATCAGCAACCGCAGACAGTTGACGGCAGGGTTCAAGCTCCTCTTTTAATTGCTGTTCAATACGCTGAATATTGTCCTGCCAGTCAGAGCTGAGTAACAGCTCAATACTGGCATTGGCAACCGCACAGGCCAGTGGATTGGCCATAAAGGTCGGGCCGTGCATTAAAACACCGGAACCGTCCGCACTGATCCCATCCACCACCTTTTTACTGGTCATAGTAGCGGCCAGTGTCATATACCCACCGGTTAAGGCTTTGCCCAGACATAATATATCGGGCACAATACCGGCCTGCTCATAAGCAAAAAGCGTCCCTGTACGGCCAAAGCCCGTAGCAATTTCATCCAGAATTAAGAGTACCTGATACTGGTCACAGAGTGCTCTTAACTGCTGTAGATAGTCTGCACAGTAAAAACGCATGCCTCCCGCACCCTGCACAATGGGTTCAATAATGATCGCACAGATGCTGTCCTGATTCTGACTGAGCAGACTTTCCAGTTCCGCAATGTTAGTGGAACCATCGGGATTACATTCTGGCCGGGGAGCAAAAAGATGCTGTGGAAGAATATCCCTGAACAGGCTGTGCATACCATTAACCGGATCACAGACCGACATCCCCCCTAGGGTATCCCCATGATAACCACCCCGAACCGTCAGCAGTTTCTGTTTATTCTTAAAACCCTGGGCATACCAGTACTGTATGGCCATTTTAATGGCCACTTCCACAGATACCGAACCGGAGTCAGCAAAAAAAACATGCCGCAGGGGAGCCGCCGTTAAATCAACCAGCTTTTGAGCCAGTTCCACAGCCGGGCGATGGGTGAGACCGCCAAACATAATATGTGACATGGACTTGAGCTGCTGCTCGACAGCGGCATTTAAAAGCGGATGATTATAACCATGAATAGCCGCCCACCAGGAGGACATACCATCAATCAGTTCACGGCCATCCGTCAGTTTAATGCGCACTCCCTGAGCCGATGCCACGGCATAACAGGGCAATGGCTCTGTCATACTAGTATAAGGATGCCAGATATGTTCCCGGTCATAAGCCAGAAGAGAATCGGTATTACTGAGAGGGATATTGTCTGATAACGGCATTTTATTGGCTACAGGGTTTTATTGGCCACAGCGTTTTATTAGCCACGGCGTTTTATTGGCCACAGCGTTAACCGCCCTGTTAATCAGGTATTAAATAATTCAGCCAGTTTTTCACCCGGCTGTTCGGCACGCATAAAGGACTCACCCACCAGAAATGCATTCACATTGTGCTGACGCATAAGCGCCACATCTTCAGGCAGGTGGATAGCACTTTCAGTAACCACAATCCGATCATCCGGGATCATATCCAGCAGTTCAATGGTGGTATATAGCGTGGTTTCAAAGGTTCTTAAATTGCGGTTGTTAATACCCATTAAACGGGTGGACAGTTTCAGCGCCCGTTCCAGTTCCTGCTGATCATGTACCTCTACCAGTACATCCAGTCCCAGTTCATGAGCCAGGGATGAAAATTCACTAAGCTGCATATCACTGAGACAGGCCACAATCAGTAAAATAGCATCCGCACCAATTAGCCGGGCTTCATAAATCTGGTAAGGATCAATCACAAAATCCTTACGCAGAACCGGCAGGCTGCAGGCATTGCGTGCTTCCTGCAGATAAGCATCACTGCCCTGAAAAAAATCAATATCGGTCAGTACTGAAAGACAGGCAGCACCGCCTTTTTCATAGGACTGAGCAATATCTGCCGGGACAAAATTTTCCCGAATCAGTCCCTTACTGGGTGAGGCTTTTTTAATTTCTGCAATGACGGCAGATTTTCCATTGTTAATTTTATTTTCAATGGCGCGTACAAACCCCCGGGTATCGGCCATATCCTCCTGTATGGCTGAAATAATACTGTCCAGAGGACGTCTGGTACACAGGGCATCCACTTCTTCGTGTTTGCGTTTGAGGATTTTTACCAGGATGTCGGGGGTTTTGGGGGTTGTCATATTTCGATTTTAGGATTCAGTGTTAAGTGTTAAGTGTTAAGTGTTAAGTGTTAAGTGTTAAGTGTTAAGTGTTAAGAATTATACAGGTTCTGGTTTATGATTGGGTATATTTATTTTTTATTTGTATCCATCTTCTTTATTCCCTCTCCCTCTGGGAGAGGGTTAGGGTGAGGGTTCTTTTTAATTACTGAAGGATTGTGTCAGTTTGGCCAGTTGTTCCAGTTTTTCTCTGGCGGCGCCAGAGCTTATTATTTCTCTGGCTTTATTAACACCCTCTTCCAGGGTGTCGGTCAGGCCGGCGCAGTAGATGGCAGCGCCGGAATTTAAGGTGACAATATCACGGGCGGCGCCAGGGGTGTCACTGAGTACGGACTGGACCATAGCCAGTGACTGTTCGGCTCCGTCCACAATAATATCATCAATACTGCTGCAGGACAGACCGAATTGTTCGGGGTTAATAGTGTACTGTTTTATCTGACCCTTATTGAGTTCGCAGACATAAGTGTCTCCAGCCATGCTGATCTCATCCATACCATCAGCGGAATGCACCACCATAACATGTTCACTGCCGAGGTTTTTTAATACTATAGCCAGTGGTTCCAGCCATTTTTTATCAAACACGCCCAGCAGCTGATTAATAGCACCGGCCGGATTGGTCAGCGGACCCAGCAGGTTAAAAATGGTGCGGATCCCCATTTCCTTGCGCGGGCCTATGGCATGTTTCATGGCGCTGTGATGCAGCGGGGCAAACATAAAGCCAATGCCCAGCTCTTTAATACATTGCTCAACCTGGTGGGCAGAGATATTAAGGTTAATGCCTGCGGCTTCCAGAATGTCGGCACTGCCGGAGGTGCTGCTTACCGAGCGGTTACCATGTTTAGCGACTGTGGCACCGGCGGCAGCCACCACAAAGCATGAAGTCGTGGAGACATTAAAGGTATGTAGGCCGTCTCCGCCGGTGCCGACAATATCCACCACATGAGAGCCCTCTGCTTTGACCGGAGTAACCAGTTCACGCATAACGCTGGCTGAAGCGGTGATTTCATCCACCGTTTCCCCTTTCATACGCAGGGCCACCAGCAGGCCGGCAATCTGTGCTGATGTAGCACCTCCGGTCATGATCTGGCGCATGACTTTTTCCATATCCAGGATGGCAATATCTTTGCCTTCTACGGCTTTTGCCAGCGCGGTTTGTATATTCATGGTTTGGTATCCAGAAAATTCTGCAGCATTTCATGCCCATGCTGGCTTAAAATGGATTCGGGATGAAACTGTACGCCTTCAATGGGCAGGGTTTTATGTTTTACCCCCATAATTTCATCCATCTGACCGCCACCCGTTTCTGTCCAGGCGGTAATTTCCAGACAGTCCGGCAGGGTTTCTTTTTCAATGACCAGAGAGTGGTAACGAGTGGCTTCAAATGGGGATTCAAGTCCTTTAAATACGCCCTGGTTATTATGATGCATCATGGAGGTTTTGCCATGCATTATTTGTCTGGCATGCACAATGTTACCGCCAAAGGCCTGACCAATACTCTGATGACCCAGACAGACACCCAGGATGGGCAGCTTGCCGGCAAAATAATGAATGGCCTCAATGGAAATACCCGCTTCATTGGGCGTACAGGGGCCCGGTGAAATCATCAAGTGATCGGGATTTAAGGCAGCAATTTCCTCAACCGTAATTTCATCATTGCGAAATACCTTAACGTCCGCTTTAAGCTCGCCAAGGTACTGCACCAGGTTCCAGGTAAAGGAGTCATAATTATCAATCATTACCAGCATAATTATTCCTCACCGCACTGACTGTTAACATTGGAGTCCAGCCCGCATTCGGCCATGGCCACAGCACGGAATACACCGCGCCCCTTGTTCATGGTTTCGTCCCATTCATTTCCGGGTATGGAGTCCGCCACAATACCAGCCCCTGCCTGTATGTGCAGTTGTTTATTTTTAATAACAGCGGTTCGAATGGCAATGGCGGTGTCCATATTGCCGGACCAGGAAATATAGCCCACAGCACCGGAATAGATGCCGCGCTTGACCGGTTCCAGCTCATCAATAATTTCCATGGCACGGATTTTCGGCGCACCACTGACCGTACCGGCCGGGAACGTGGCTTTTAAGGCGTCCATGACACTCATATCTTTTTTCAGCTCACCTTCTACATTGGACACAATATGCATAACATGAGAATAACGCTCAATAATCATTTTATCGGTCAGTTTAACAGTACCGATTTCTGAGACACGACCGGCATCGTTACGTCCCAGATCGATCAGCATCAGATGTTCCGCCAGTTCCTTGGGATCGGATAATAAGTCCTGTTCCAGTTGTTTGTCTTCAGCTTCTGTTTTGCCTCTCGGACGAGTACCGGCAATAGGACGAACGGTGATCTTGCCGTCTTCCACCCGGGTTAAAATTTCCGGTGAGGAACCGACAATATGAAATTCTTCCAGATCCAGAAAATACATATAGGGGGACGGATTCAGACTGCGCAAAGCCCGGTACAGATCCAGCGGCGGGGCATTAAAGGGTATGGACAGACGCTGGGATATAACCACCTGCATGGCATCCCCTTCCACAATATATTCCTTAATGCGAGCCACGGCTTTTTCAAAACCGTCCTGAGTAAAACCGGATACAAAGTCAGCTTCCTTAACTTTTGTAACCTGAGTATGAGCCTTATAGGCCGTATCGGAACTGCGCAGACGCCGGGCCAGTTCCTTAAGACGCTGAGTCGCCTGAGTCCAGGCCTGCTCAATATCAGTATCGGCATCCATATGGGCATGCACAATCAGGTACAGCTTGCCGCTGAGGTTATCAAAGACCAGCACCTCTTCCGATACCATTAATAAAATATCCGGTGTGCCCAATGGATCATCTTTAGTGGTATTTTTTAAGCGTGGTTCAATATAACCAATGGTTTCATAACCAAAATAGCCCACCAGACCGCCGGTAAAACGGGGTAAATTGCTTTGTTCAGATAAGTGTTCCGGGATTTTATACCGGGCCTGGAACTGTTCTATCCAGGACAGAGGATCGGGATCAGTCAATTCTTCTATGATCTGGTTATTTTTCAGAACCTGGATCTGTTCATTACGAACTTTAATAATGGTCTGACAGGGTAAGCCGATAATAGAATAGCGGCCCCATTTTTCACCGCCCTGTACCGATTCCAGAAGATAGGAATAAGGACCTTCGGCCAGTTTTAAATAGGCGCTTAAAGGGGTATCCAGATCGGCGAGGATTTCATAAACCACCGGGATGCGGTTATAGCCTTCCCCGGCCAGTCTGGTAAATTGTTCTTTAGTGACAATGGACATAAGTTACTCAATAATAATTTGGTTTAGGTGCAGTGTTTTTTATAACACAACGATTCAGTTTAACCGTTTAAAGTTACTGTTTAACGCCACCATCGTTCTTTTAACTGATTGTTATTGAGTAAGTTCATGTCGATAATTTAAAAAATTATATAAAGTTATAATTTATAACAGCTCTTTTAATTCCACCATAGAATCAATCACTGCATCAGGATTAGCCTCACGGATATCCACACCGTGGTTATAGCCGTAACTCATACAGATGATCTGAAAACCGGCGGCACGGGCGGCTTTAACATCAGAAATGGAATCGCCCAGCATCAGTGAATCTTCCGCAGCCACACCCAGTTTTTCTGCTGAATAAAGTAAGGGCATGGGATCCGGCTTTTTCTTTTCCAGGGTATCACCGCTGACCACTGACTCAAAGTAATCAAATAAACCCAGATCCTTTAGTAAAGGATGGGTAAATTCGGCGGCTTTATTGGTTACACAGCCAAGTTTGTAGCCGGAGGCTTTAAGGTATTCAACACCCTCTTTAACGCCGGGATACAGACAGCTGCGTTTGGAGGTGTTTTCTTTATACAGCTCCATAAAGATGGGATAGCCTTTATTGAACAGTTCTTCATCGGGCTCACCCTCAAGCTGACCAATCAGGGCGCGCCGGACCAGACGTTCGACTCCGTTGCCCACCCAGTGGCGTACTTCACCTTCACCATAGGGTGTCATACCCAGCTGCTTAAGCATCTCATCGACGCAATAAGCCAGATCCGGTACGCTGTCCACCAGGGTTCCATCGACATCAATAAGAACCATTTTCGGTTTTCTAATCATCTTGCAACGACCTGCTGTTATTTGCCGACTTTGGCTAATTCAGCACGCATCTTATCGATAGTGGCCTTATAGTCGTCGGTGTTAAAAATAGCAGAACCGGCAACAAACATATCGGCACCGGCTTCGGCGATTTCAGCGATATTATCCACTTTAACACCGCCGTCGATTTCCAGACGAATGTCATAGCCGCTGTCATCAATCATTTTACGGGCTTCACGTAACTTGTTCAGGGTTTCAGGAATAAAGCTCTGACCACCAAAACCGGGGTTAACAGACATCAGCAGGATAACATCGACTTTATCCATAACGTGCTTAAGCAGGTTTAGAGGGGTTGCAGGATTGAATACCAGACCGGACTTACAGCCGTTGTCACGGATCAGGGACAGGCTGCGGTCGATATGTTCTGAAGCTTCCGGATGAAAAGTAATATAACTGGCACCGGCTTTGGCAAATTCAGGAATGATATTATCGACAGGCTTAACCATCAGGTGTACATCAATATCCTGCTTGATACCGTAGTTTCTCAGAGCTTCACAGACCAGAGGCCCAATGGTCAGAACCGGTACATAATGATTGTCCATGACATCAAAGTGAATAACATCGGCGCCGCTGTCCAGAACATTGACACACTCTTCGCCTAAACGTGCGAAATCTGCCGATAAAATAGATGGTGCAATTAAAGATTTTGCCATGACAAATCCTCATAAAATAAATAAGATAGAGAGAGCATTACCGTTGCCCGGTTACTATATTCTGTAAACAGATTTGTTACCAGACTGACTGAACATGCTCACTAAATAAAAACTAATCTGGCATTTTAAACGATAACTATGAAAATATCAGCATTTAATCCACCAAAACCGCAGAAAATAAGCCTTTTCTTATTAAGTACTCTTGCGGGCCTGCTCCTGCTGTTTACCGGTACTGTTCCGGCATCCAGCATCAATACCGAAAGCGAAAAGCGCTGGGCAGAGCAACTGGAAGACAATATTGTGACCGGTGATCCACTTTATCTGCCTGCAGGCGCTGATAAACAGAGCGACAATGCTTTTTTTGCTATTTTTACTCCGGAAACGACTGAAGAAGCTTTAGGCGCCATTATTCTTATCCACGGTACCGGCGCTCATCCCGACTGGGGCGATGTTATCCACCCTTTAAGAGTTGAACTGCCGGATATGGGCTGGGCAACTCTGTCTATTCAGGCACCATTGATTTATCCCGATAAAAAGGATCCCCAGAGCCGCAAGGAAGTTATTGAAGCCTCTCTGCCCAGAATTCAGTCTGCTATTGATTATCTTAAACCTAATTATTCCAAAATCGTGATTGTCGCTCATAGCTTCGGCACCTTAATGGCACTGGATTTTCTGCAGAAACACGCTTCAGATACTTTGCCCGACGAAACCCCTGTTATTAAAGCCGCTGTTATTATCGGTACCCCCTCTCAGGGTAAGGAAATTCCCCTGAACAGCCCGGCCATGATTGAAAAAATTACTATTCCCCTGCTGGATTTATACGGCAGTAATGATTTGCTCAGTGTGATGAATTCAGCCAAAGCCCGTAAAAAAGCAGCACATAAGGCGGGCAATAAGCAATATCGCCAAAGTGAAACACTGGGTGCCAATCACTTTTATCTTGGTCTGGATAATGAACTGGTTAATTATGTACACCACTGGCTGAAAAAAACACTCAAAAACTATCCCATAATAGTTAATGAATAAGGGTATCCGGCTCCAATGTCCAAAGCTATAAGCACTGTTTTGGGGTATTGGTTTAGTTTACAATAGCGCTCTTATTATCCAGTTTTTATCCATCGAACGAGGTTTTTTATGAGTTATTCTCTTGCTTTTACCATCCACATTCTTGGTGCCGTTATCTGGGTAGGGGGGATGTTTTTTGCGCATATTATCCTGCGTCCTTCGGCCATTGAAAAACTGGAACCACCTCAACGTCTGCCTTTATGGCTGGCCGTTTTTGGGCGCTTTTTCTTCTGGGTATGGATTTCGGTTTTGGCAATTTTAATCACCGGCTACTGGATGATTTTTGATGTGTTCGGCGGACTGGCCGGATTAAAAGCGACTTATATCCATATTATGCATGGTATCGGTCTGATTATGGCGACCATATACGCTTATATTTATTTTATTCTGTTCCAGGGGTTTAAAACAGCGGTCAGTGCCGGAAATTTCCCCCAGGGCGGCGCCATTATTAATAAAATCCGTAATATGGTCACGACCAACCTGGTGCTGGGTCTGATCACCATTATTGTTGCCAGCGGTGGTAAGTATATTAATTTGTAGGTTTTATCAAATGTGCCGTAAAACCCCGTCCTTCAGGGCGGGGATATAAGGCACAGATTGCGAAGCAATCTATTTGTAGTGAACTCTATTGAAAACTGTACAATAATATTGTAAGTTGTATACATGATCATCCGCAAAGCCTTTAAATTCCGACTCAACACCAATGGGGTTATTGAAGCTGACCTGTATCAGTACGCCGGTAATTGCCGCTGGTTGTGGAATAAGGCTCTGAGAATGAATCTGCATCGTCTGGAAAACAAACAGCCTTTGCTCTGGTACGGTGAACTGGACTGGTTCAGCAAGCTCTGGAAAAAAAGTGATGAGCACGGATTTTTAAAACTGTCTCCTGCCCAGACCTTGCAACAAACCCTTAAACAACTCGAACGTGCCTTTAAGGATGCGTTTGACAAAAAACAACCGCTCAAAAGAATACCGACTTTCAGGAAGCGAGGCGACCGGGACAGCTTTACCTTTCCGCAGGGCTTTAAAATTGAAGGCAGGCGGATTTTTCTGCCAAAGATTGGCTGGGTGAATTTCAGAAAGTCCCGTAACATTGAAGGAACACCCAAAAATGTCACGGTATCCCGCCAGGGCAAACACTGGTTTGTCTCTGTACAGGTGGAACTGGCAATAGCGGAGCCGGTTCATCCGTCCACTTCCATTGTGGGTGGAGACGTGGGCGTTAAACGTCTGGTTACACTCTCTGACGGGAGATACTTTAAACCGGTAGATGTGACATTCTGGCAGGAGAAAATCAAATGCCTGCAAAAACGTCTGGCCAGAATGGTCAAATTCTCAAACAACTGGCGCAAACTCAAAGCCCGGATAACCCGTCTGCACACCAAAATAGCCAATATTCGTCTGGATACCCTGCACAAAGTTTCCACTGCACTCAGCAACAGCCACGCCATGATAGTGCTGGAGGACTTGCAGATAAAGAACATGACGAAATCCGCCAAAGGTGATGTAAACAATCCAGGCAATAAGGTCAGACAAAAGTCCGGCCTGAACCGGGTCATTCTGGAGCAGGGCTGGGGCATGTTCCGGACATTCCTGGAATACAAACAGCACTGGCTCGGTGGGCAGGTGTTGTATGTTGATCCAAAATACACCAGCCAGAGCTGTCCGCACTGCGGTCATACCAGTAAGGCCAATCGGCAAAGCCAGGCTGAGTTTGTCTGTGTCCGGTGTGGACATCAGGAACATGCTGATGTGGCAGGTGCCAGAAATATATTAGAGCGGGGACACCGCTTGTTAGCCTGTGGAGAGATTGAGGTTGCTCAGCTCTTTGAAGCAGGAACCGGAAGGCTTAGCGATAAGCCTGAACCTGTTTTGGTCTGAAGGACTATCAGGAATCCCCTTTCTTCAGGAAGGGGAGGATGTCAATTCCTGCTCTTTTTAATCAGCTCATAGGCCGCTTTAATCTGCTGGGTTTTTTCTGTGGCCAGCTGGATCATTTCTTCCGGCAGACCTTTGGAAACCAGTTTATCAGGATGGTGCTGGTTCATCATTCTGCGGTAGGCTTTTTTCACTTCTGCATCCGTAGCGGATTCTGAAACACCCAGCATTTCATAGGCTTCTTTTAATAAATCTACCGAACTTTTACCGCTGTCTGCCCCGCCATAATAATAGCCCTGGCCATCCAGCCCCAGATTAGAGCGTACCAGTGCCGATAATTGCTCAATATGACGGGCACTGAAACCCAACTGGCCGGCAATGCGGTTAATAATGGCCTGCTCGGCACTGTCCATCTTACCGTCGGCATAAGCGGCATGGAGCTGAATTTCCAGAAACATCTGCAGTAGTGTGGTACGGCGGTGAGCAACCTGTTTAAACTGCAGCAGAACACCGTCCAGATCAAAGTCCGTTTTTTTACCTTCATTAAATAACTGGATAGCTGCTTTTTTCTGATCCGCATCCAGGTGCATATGCTCCATAATCTGCCGGGCCATGGCAATTTCATCTTCACTGACCCGGCCATCGGCTTTGGCAATATGCCCCATAATGGAAAAGGTGGCTGAGAAAAATGCCGCCTGGGTTAATTCGTTATTTTCTCCCAGAGCTTCACTATTGGGTTTGTCCACAAATTTATGCCCAAGAATACCGCCAATTAACAGACCCAATGGACCGCCCATGGAAAAACCGACCGCACCACCAAGTAATTTGCCCCACCAGCTCATCGTTGTATCCTTAAATAATAATTACCAGAGTAATTTGAAATCATACCAAATTCACAAGCAATATTGAATTTTCTGTCTGACTGGGGTAACGTCCAGATGATTTCATATAAAACACATAATCTTACCTTTCTGGAGACCTGTTTATGTCTGAATCCAACTGCCTGTTCTGTCAGATCCTTGATGGTCATATCCCTGCAAAGATTGCCTGGGAAGATGAGCGGGTTCTGGCCTTTCATGATATTGCACCACAGGCCCCCATCCATATACTGATCATTCCTAAGCAGCATATTGCCACAATTAATGATTTTACAGAGGAGCATCAGGATTTACTGGGCCATATGATTCTGACAGCGAAAAAGCTGGCTAAGGAGCTTAGTATTGCTGAGGACGGTTATCGGTTAAACTTTAACTGTAACCATCTGGCGGGTCAGACTGTTTTTCATACTCATCTGCATCTTCTGGCCGGACGGCCTTTTTCATGGCCGCCCGGCTGAGGCGTTCCGCCGGGAGTAAAGCAATTATTCCCAGTTGCCTTTTAGAAAAATCCAGTATTCAATTTTCCCCAATGCCGGAAGCCATACATGATTTCTTTTTTCAGACATTTTAGATACCTAAGCACCTTTATCCTTATTTTCCTCTCTGCCTGTACAAGCGGTATAAAGTCATCTGTTTCTGACCATCCCCTGTTAAACAGAATCTGGTCGGTTAATGAGCAGAAGTTTATCTCACAGAAACTATTCAGGCAGCAGTTGCTTTCCTCTGATATTGTTCTACTGGGTGAAACTCATGACAATAAAGAGCACCATCAGTTACAGGCCAATGCCATTTATGAATTTGTAAAAAATAATCAGTCACCCGCAGTCGCCTTTGAAATGCTTAATCAGAACCAGCAGGAAAGTATTCATAATTTTCAGACAAAGAATAACAACTCCGAAAACATTACAGACGACTTTGCCAGAACCGTGGCCTGGGATAAGTCCGGCTGGCCAAATTGGTCTTATTACCGCCCGGTATTTGAGCAGACTTTAAAAAATAATCTGCCGGTTATTGCCGCTAATCTTGAACATCAACAGATTAGAAAGGTGATTAAGCAGAGTCCGAAGGTACTGGATAAAAAATATCAGGACCTGCTGAAAAAGTATCAGTATCAACCTGATATTAAACAGGCACTGGAGCAGGATATCCAGACATCCCATTGTGATATGCTGCCGGAAAATATGCTTGAGCCCATGCTTAGAGGCCAGCAGGTTCGTGATCTGGCCATGATGGCCACCATCCTGGAGAGCTTAAAGCAGCATAAGAAAGTTATTGTGATTGCCGGTTCCGGTCATACCCGTAAAGACTATGGTATTCCCTGGTATCTGCATCAGGAACTGTCCGGCCAACCGCTTCAGAAACAGAACAATACCAGAATTCTAAGTATGGCTTTTATTGAAGTCAGCCCGGATAAATTGCAGCCTGCTGAATACTCACAGGCCTGGGGAGAAAAGCTTGAGCACCTGCCTTTTGATTATGTCTGGTTTACCTCACGTGCAAAACGGGAAGACCAGTGTGAAAAAATGAAAGCGTATATGAAAAATAAAAAATAATAATGACTGACAGCAATATCTTTATTCTTCGCCGGTAACTTTATATCCCGCTGCCTTATGTTGTTCTACACAGTCATCAATGGCACTGTCTCGAACCAGAACACCGGTCATCATGGCACTGGTAGTAGAGACTTCACAATCAATTTTATGCCCCTGATTATCCTGCATGTGCACTACTCGCCCGGCACAGCCGGATAAGCCCGCCAGGGTAATAAATACACTGCTTATAAATAATTTATTATTCATTTCTGTTCTCTTTACAGTCTAAATAGCTGAGTTTAAGCTATTTATTACTTTACCAGACTTTCAAAAATCTTAAAACCGGCAATATAAGTACCGGCAGCAGAACCCAGTGTAGAGAAAAAGAACACCAGTAAGGTGCGGGCGACTTTATTTTTCCACCAGCCGGAAAGATGAGTGGTATCCTTTCTAAGCTGACTGAAATCACCCACATTAGGCTTTCTCAGGTAAAGTTCGATAGCTGCCGTCACCATCCCGGCTCCAATAGTAGGGTTTAATGAAGTAATGGGCGCTGCAACAAATGCCCCAGCTACCGTCAATGGATGACCCTTAGCAATAGCGGCTCCCAGGGCAGACAGTGAACCGTTAATCACTACCCACCAGATTAATAACTGGATACCCAGGTCGGTACTCTTACTGAAACCAATGGCAAAGCCCGCAATTAAAACAGCAACAATGATCCAGGGAATCAGTTTCGGCCAGCGGCTTTTTTTCGGCAATTGCTCCAGACGCTCAATAGTAGCCTGAGCCTTGGTATGTAATTCTTCAGGGCTGTTAATGTCTTCGTCTTTAGCCAGATAGGACTCAATGCCTTTTAAATGCCCGGCTCCCACTACCGCCAGAATAGACTGGTTGTCTGATTCCGTCACTATCTGTTCCAGTTTGGCTGCCATATACTGATCACGCTCATCAATCAGCGGTGAGTACAGTTCTTTGGCTTCCTCAGCAAACTGGGCAAAGGTGGTTTCCAGAATATCCCCTTCCTTGAGGCGTTCAATTTCATCTTCCGATACCTTTTCTGAAGTCACCACACTGCCGAGCAGACCGCCGATAATGCCCATTTTTTTCCACCAGGGTACATTACTGTACACCCGCTTGAGTGTAGTACCCACATCACGGTCAATCAGGTGAATATTACAGTTCAGTGCTTCGGCCTGTTCAATCGCCATACGCATTTCGGCACCGGGCTCAATACCAAACTCTTCTGCCATTTTCTGCTGATAAGCGCCCAGCGCCAGGGAAGCTATGACCATGGAGGCTTTGCCTTCCTTAAATACCCGGAACAGATCCATTTTGGCCAGTGAGTCTGGATCAATCATACTGCCGTAGCGGCTGGGGCACAGTTCTATAGCCACACTGTCATAATGGCCGGTTTCCAGTAACTCTCTGACTTTATCGGCACTGGCTTTAGAGACATGGGCCGTACCCAGGACGGTAATTTTTTTACCGGCCAGGGTGTGTTCGAAAATGGGTTCGTCCTGATCGGGGTTATCCGTATGGGTGTTGATGTCCGTGTTGGTTTGTTGCACTGGGTGGGGGGCCTTTTAGGGTTAAGTGTTAAGTGTTAAGTGTTAAGTGTTAAGTGTTAAGTGTTAAGTGTTAAGAGCTTAGCGTTCAGCGTTCAGATAATATTATACGTGGTCTGGCATCATTTAATGAAGTTTTTTTAGTTGGGCTGGCTTTCCTTTTCTAATTGGGTCAGGGACTGTAAGGCGAAATTGTTATTTGTGCCGCAGAAATCTTCGCTGGCCTGGAAGTTTAAGCAGGCTTGTGGGCGTTCTGGGTGATTAAATAATTGGCATAAGTTATTTTCATCCAGTTGAATGCAGCGTTGTCCGGCGGGTTTACCGTCAGGCATTCCGGGGATGGGGGAGCTAATGGAGGGTGCTATACAGCAGGCTCCGCAGCCGGTTCGACATTGCATGGTTTTTCCTGGGATTTATTTTCTAAAGTCCTGACAGCATTAAAAAAGGCCGGACAGGCCGGCCTTTTTTAATAAGGAACACAGTGGTTTATTTCTGTGCTTCTTTACGGGCTTTGGTTTCCTTAATCACTTCTTCAGCTACGTTCTTAGGACATGGGCTGTAGTGTGAAAATTCCATGGAGAACTGGCCGCGACCGGAAGTCATGGTACGCAGATCACCAATATAACCAAACATTTCGCTCAGTGGCGCGTCCGCTTTAATACGTACGCCGGTCGGTGTGGATTCCTGAGCCTTGATCATACCGCGACGACGATTCAGGTCACCAATACAGTCACCAACATGCTCTTCAGGGGTAAAGACATCCACCTTCATAATGGGTTCTAACAGCTGAGGACCACATTTTGGCATGGTCTGACGGTAAGCACCGTTGGCTGCCAGTTCAAAGGCCATGGCGGAGGAGTCAACTGCGTGGTAGGCACCGTCCATCAGTTCAATATGAACATCAACGACCGGGAAACCTGCCAGTACACCTTCTTCCATCATCTTGCCAAAGGCTTTTTCAATGGCGCCCCAGTATTCGCTTGGGACATTACCGCCGGTAACAGTGGACTCAAAGGTATAGCCGCTGTTAGGCTCACCGGGCTCAATACGGTAGTCGATACGACCGAACTGACCGGAACCACCGGACTGCTTCTTGTGAGTATAAGTATCTTCAACCGCCTTGGTAATGGATTCACGATAGGCTACCTGAGGTTTGCCCACTTCAACATCCACGCCATGAGTACGCTTAAGAATATCAATTTTAATATCCAGGTGCAGTTCACCCATACCTTTAAGGATGGTTTCACCACTGTCTTCATCGGTTTCTACATGGAAAGAAGGATCTTCCTTAACCATCTTGTTCAGCGCCACACCCATTTTCTCGGAACCGCCCTTGTCCTTAGGACTAATGGCAATAGAAATAACCGGATCAGGGAACACCATAGGTTCCAGAGTGGCCGGATTTTTAGGATCACATAAGGTGTGACCGGTCTGGGTATTTTTCAGACCCACAAAGGCAACAATATCACCGGCTTCACAGGAATCCAGTTCTTCACGTGAGTCAGCGTGCATTTCTACAATACGGCCAATACGTTCTGTTTTACCGGTAAAGGTATTTAACAGACTCATACCCTTTTCTACACGACCGGAGTAAATACGAGTAAAGGTCAGTGCACCAAAACGGTCATCCATAATTTTGAATGCCAGGGCACGTACCGGACCTTCAGGATCCACAATAGCGTATTCGCCGGTTTCGTGACCTTCCAGATCCACTTCCGGCTGAGGAGGTACTTCAGTCGGATCGGGCAGATAGTCCACTACCGCATTCAGAACCAGCTGGATACCTTTGTTCTTGAAGGCGGAACCACAATAAGTCGGGAAGAAGTCCAGGGCAATGGTGCCTTTACGAATACATTTCTTAACGTCTTCAATAGAAGGCTCTTCACCTTCCAGATAGGCTTCCATCAGGTCGTCATCCTGCTCCAGAGCCGTTTCAATCATCTGTTCACGGTATTCTTCTACCTTGTCAACCATATCGGCAGGAACATCCTGAATTTCATACTTGCTTGGGTCACCGGAATCATCCCATACCCAGGCTTTGCGGGTAAGAATATCAACCACACCGGTAAAATTATCTTCAATACCGATTGGCAGAGTCATAACCAGGGGATTGGCCTGCAGGACGTTTTCAACCTGATCCACAACACGGTAGAAATCGGCACCCAGACGATCCAGCTTGTTAACAAAAATCACACGGGCTACGCGGGATTCGTTAGCATAACGCCAGTTGGTTTCAGACTGAGGCTCAACACCGCCGGAACCACAGAAAACACCCACACCACCGTCCAGAACTTTCAGGGAACGATAGACTTCAATAGTGAAGTCAACGTGTCCGGGAGTGTCAATAATATTCAGACGGTGACCATCCCACTCACAGGAAGTGGCTGCAGACTGAATGGTAATACCACGCTCCTGCTCCTGTTCCATAAAGTCGGTGGTCGCTTCACCATCGTGTACTTCACCAATCTTATGGGTCTTACCCGTCAGATTCAAAATACGTTCAGTGGTGGTGGTTTTACCGGCATCCACGTGTGCAAAGATGCCTATGTTACGGTATTTGCTTAAATCAGCCATAATAATACTCTGGTTACACTAATTGTTAGTAATAATAGTTAGTTAAAAGTTAGTTAAAAGTTAGTAAAAATAAAATACGTTGCGTGTCTCACTGGCCAGGCCTGAAACACCTTTCCGACAGTAAAAAAGTACCCGCACTAATAAAATATCTATTAGCGTCTAAGGCTTTGATATACTAACGGAAAATCGCTTCAGCAGACGCAGAGTACCGTTTTACCTTAAAGAAGCTCAAGTGGATTTAAAGAAGTGAATAATACTTGCTTTAAATGGACTCAGGGCTGCAAAATATCTGGCCAAATGCTGATATGCGTAGAAAATTACCGCGATTGTAGTGATTTTATGCCCAAAGTTCAACAAAAATAATTGTATTTCCATAAAAATAAGTAAAAATTAATCGAATTTGCAGTAATTTACAGCGTTGACCCCAGTCAATGACCTGACAGACATCAGGGAGTATAGTAAAGGTATAAAGAAATGGAATAGTACAGAATAAGGAAAGTTTTTATGTTCTAGGGCAGTGCCGGTGAAAAAGTGTTTAGCGCTATTATTTATGGCAATACTTTCCGCCGCCGGC
>JALTKC010000272.1 GCA_027076245.1 Gammaproteobacteria bacterium | reverse complement strand
CCAGCATACCAATACCCAGAGCCAGACCGCCCAGGGTCATAATATTCAGAGTCAGTCCAGTGACTTCCATAATGATAAAGGTAATAACAATGGCCAGTGGAATAGCACTGCCGATGATCAGGGTGCGGCGTAAATCACCCAGAAAAAGGTACACCACCAGCATGGCAAGGATGGCACCGGAAAGGGCTGCGCGGGCGGCATTATTTAACGCGTGTTTAATAAATACGGCCTGATCATCCACAGCGGTAATATCAATATCCTCGGGTACTAACTGGTCGTTCTGTAACTGGGCAATGCGCTGGTGTACGGCATCCACGACTTTGATGGTATTGGCCTGAGGCTGCTTCTGTACAGAAAGCTTAACCCCTTCCATACCGTTGAGCCGTATCCGTACCCGTTCATCTTCATGGGTGTCCAACACCGTTGCAACTTCATCCAGTTTAACGGTATCTTCTATACGCCGGCTGGCTGATCCGGAAAGGGGTAATTGCCTTAATTCCTGCAGTGATTCAAAGCGGGCTTCGGTGCGGGTGCTTAATTCATCGGAGGCGGTATAGATGCGTCCGGCGGCAATGTCCTGGTTTTCTGTTTCCAGAATGGTTTCCAGATCCTTAAAACTTAAATGATGTGAGGCCAGGCGCTGCTGATCCACCAGTACCTGAATTTCCCGTACCAGTCCGCCGCCCACTTCCGTGGAGGCGACACCGGGCAGGTTAATAAACCATTTGCTGAGCTGATAATCGACATAGCTTCTCAAATCTACCGGAGAGCGTCGGCTGGAGCTGACAATAAATTCAATCACTGGGATCTGGGACGGATCACGTTTGTAAATAATGGGCGGTTCAATACTGTCGGGTAAGAATCGTTTGGCCCGATCCAGACGGTTACTGGCATCACGCAGGGCAAGATCAATATCCGTACCATAGGGGAAGCTTAAATCAACGGAACTGCGGCTTTCTGTTGTACGGGACTGTACTGAAATGGCACCTTCAGTAATGGCCAGTTGCTCTTCCAGCTGGCGGGTCACCTTGTCTTCCATAATGGTTGCCGGAACACCGGGATCGACGACCCGAACCCGGACATCGGGGTAAATAATATCCGGCAACAGGTTTACACCCAGACGCTGGTACATAAAAATGCCCAGCACCAGCAGGGCCAGGGCAATCATGGTTACGCCAATGGGATGGCGTATTGACCAGGCTGCGATATTACTGGTGGTCTGTAAGGGTTTCGGCGGTCGCTTCATAGCGGATTAACTTTCCTGCCGGGGCGTAAGCCGAATATCCCTTTGGTGATCACGGTATCACCTTCTTTCAGGCCTTCCAGTACTTCTATCAGCAACGGGTATTTTTTCCCGGTACGGATATGCCTGCGTTCCACTGTCTGATCGTCCCTGAGCAGATAAACCCAGGCTCCTTTCTGATCATAGCGAACAGCCGATACCGGGATCACCAGAACCTCTTCTTTAGGGGTAAATAAATGAATACGGGCCAGTTGGCCGGGTTTAGCCCCTGCAGGCACCGGGTTAAGACTGGCTTCAATGGTTCCCTTGCGGGTATCGGGGTTAATTTGCGGGTGAATGCGTAATACAGTGCCGTTCCAGACTGTTTGTCCCAGGGCATCAATAATAAAATGAATACTGTCACCCTGCTGGATACGGCTTAGATAAAGTTCAGAAATGGCCACCTTTACTATCAGGGCAGAGGTATCAATCAGGCTTAAAAAATGCGTATGCAGGGGCAGTACATCGCCGGGTTCAGCCCTGCGTTCACTGATAATACCCTCCCAGGGTGCATTAATACGGGTATAACTCAGGCGTTTTTTCTGTAAATTAAATTCTGCCGTATCCAGCAGCACTTTAGTTTTAGCCCGGGTCAGCAGTTCTTTGGAAGTTAGATTACTGCTTGCCAGTTTTTCCAGGCGGGCATAATCGAGTCTGGACTGTTTTAAAGTGGCTTCCGCCTTATTGTACTCAGCCCGGACAATGGTATCATCCAGTCGGGCCAGCAGTTGTCCTTTTTTTACCCGATCGCCTTCCCGAAAAGGCAGTTCCACTAACAGCCCCTGAACCTGGTTGTAAAAACGTACTGTACGCACAGGTTCCAGTGTACCGGTGACTATAATTTTATGATTCAGACGTTCCCGTTTAACCTGAGTGACTTCTACATTAGGCAGTGATTTGCTGTGTTTTTTTCTGGCAGGCGGCTGCTCGTTATTACAGCCGGTTAACAGCAGAATAATTAACAGGCTTAAAATCAGGCCATAAGTGTCAAAAGTTTGGTGAGTATTGGTTACCGTCATATTATTCTTTTTTATTAATGGGCGGAAATTGGAAACGTACTGAAACTATTACCTTTTATCGCTTAATTGATTAGAATACCCGCTTTCTGTCTGATAAAGCAATACTATGGCTATACGTACCCGTTATACTGATGCTCCGCATAAAAATCGTCACGATCTGGCGAATCTTCGGCGTATTGTACCATTTTTATGGGAATATAAAGGTCGGGTTATTATTGCCCTGAGTTTTCTGATCCTGGCTAAAGTGGCTACAGTGGGTGTGCCGCTGGTACTAAAGCAGATTGTGGATGCGCTGGATCCCCGTTCTCTGCAACTGGTGCTGCCGGTTGCACTGCTGCTGGCCTATGGTGCGCTGCGTCTGGCCAATGTGCTGTTCAGTGAACTACGTGATACCATTTTTGCGCGGGTTCGCTATCATGCTATGCGCCAGCTCTCACGCAAGGTGCTCAGTCATCTGTATTCCCTGTCCCTGCAGTTTCATCTGGAACGCAGAACCGGCGGTATTTCCAGAGATCTGGAACGGGGTACCCGGGCGGTCTCCAGTATTATGAACTACCTGGTATTTAATATTATTCCCACTATTGCTGAATTTTCTCTGGTCGCGGTGTTACTGCTGGGGGATTACGATATTCAATTTACCATAGTTACCTTCAGTACCGTGCTGGTTTATATAGTGTTTACCCTGTCTGTTACCAACTGGCGCATGCATATCCGTCACCGAATGAACCGTCTGGATTCGCAGGCCAATTCTATGGCTGTAGATGGGCTGATCAATTATGAAACGGTTAAGTATTTTAATAACGATGAATACGAGCTGAATCGTTATGATGATACCCTGAATGAATGGGAAGATTCGGCGGTAAAAAGCCAGGCGTCCATGTCGCTGCTTAATTTCGGTCAGGGCAGTATTATTGCCATTGGCGTAACGGTGATGATGTTCCTGGCAACGGAAGGCGTTGTTAATGGTGAAATGACCATTGGCGATCTGGTGCTGGTGAATGCCCTGATGCTGCAATTGTTTATCCCCCTGAATTTTTTAGGCATTATCTACCGCTCCATGATGCATTCGCTGGCAGATATTGACCTGATGTTCGGACTGCTGGATAAAAAGAGTGATGTGGTAGATGCGCCGGATGCCGGTGAACTGAGCGTCAGTGAAGGTGTTGTTCAGTTTGACCGGGTTAATTTTGGTTACCAGACGGAGCGGCAGATCCTGCATGATGTCAGTTTTACTATTCCTGCCGGTAAAAAACTGGCTGTTGTCGGCCCCTCGGGTGCCGGTAAATCAACCATTTCACGGTTGTTATTTCGTTTTTATGATGTCAGCAGCGGCCGGATCACCATTGACGGACAGGATATAAGTAAGGTCACTCAAACCAGTCTGCGCCGGGCCGTGGGCATTGTGCCGCAGGATACGGTGCTGTTTAATGAAAGTATCTACCACAATATTGTTTATGCCCGCCCTGATGCAAGCCGGGACGAAGTGTACAGAGCAGCTAAAATGGCCAATATCCATGACTTTATTATGCAGCTTCCCTCCGGTTATGACACCATTGTAGGGGAGCGCGGGCTTAAACTCTCCGGCGGTGAAAAACAGCGGGTGGCCATTGCCCGGGTTATTTTAAAAAATCCGGCCATCCTGATTTTTGATGAAGCGACCTCGTCTCTGGACTCGCACTCGGAACAGCTGATTTTATCGGCTCTTAATGAGGTGGCTCAGCAGCATACCACGCTGGTGATTGCTCATCGTCTGTCCACCATTGCCGATGCCGATAATATTCTGGTACTGGAGCAGGGACGGGTTAAAGAGCAGGGCACTCATCAGCAATTGCTGGCACAGCAGGGGTTGTATTATACTTTGTGGAATCTGCAATTACAGGAAAAAGACCAAAACCATGAATAAACAATTACTTGCGGTTGTAGAGCAGGGTGGGTACCCGGATTTTACCGCGCTTTATGAATCATTAGGCTATCAGGTGGAAACTGTCAGTACACCGCGCAAAGCCAATAGTTTTTTAAAGAAAAACCAGGTACATATGCTGGTGTGTGAATTTAATTTTCAGACCGATTTTCGTGACCGTACCAGTTCCCTGGAATCTATTCTGGCCAGTGTCCAGCATCAAACCGATATTAAAGTGGTGGTGTTTCTTGATGCCGGCAATACTGAGCGTTTTGAACGGGTCAGTTCCCGCTTTCCCATACATAAGACCCTGGTGTTCCCTTTTGATGAGGAGCAACTGCGTCAGGCAGTGACCATTGATTAACCAATTGACTATTTGAAATATACAGGAAATATAAACAGATTATGAGCAAAGTAAAAATATACAGTACCGGCACCTGCCCCATGTGTACCCGGGCCAAAGGCTTAATGACCAAATGGGGCATTGATTTTGAAGAAGTGCGGGTGGATCAGGACCGGGCCGGACTGATTGAAATGTCCAGAGTCACCAATGGTGCCCGTACTGTCCCGCAGATCACCATAAATGATAAATGGATCGGCGGTTTAACCGAGCTGACAGAACTGCATATGGACGGTGAGCTGGATCATTTAATGGAGGAATAGGGCATTTAAGGAAAACATCAATAATGTTAAACATTAATGTTCTGGTGTTTTCCCCAGTCCCAGTTTAAGCCTTTGCTGTTCTGCTGCCTCGACAGCTTCCAGATACTCTTTTCTGCTCATAGTGGAAGAAGCCGCATCTCTAAACCGTTCACCTTCCCGATCGCCACTTAAATAAGCCATATGAAACCAGATATAGGCCTGCCGGTAATCCTTCCGGGTACCCAGGCCATATAAATACATAC
>JALTKC010000271.1 GCA_027076245.1 Gammaproteobacteria bacterium | reverse complement strand
TAAGGTATTTAGCGGAGAGAACATGAAGGGTCGCCATCGTGTCGATGAATTCGCTTGAAGGCCAACGGTCCAACCATCTAGCCCACCGACTTACATAGGCTTATCTTAGCGGAGAGACCTCCCGCTTTAGGGGATTGAAACGTTGTGGAGTGTGTGCAATAAAGATCGCTCTTTGGTGAATTGCTTACCTCTAGCCCCGCTTTAGGGGATTGAAACCCACTCCTAGAGCAGGTGGTACGAAAAAAAATGGTGGTATTGCTTACCTCTAGCCCCGCTTTAGGGGATTGAAACCAATTTGCTATATATGTGAGTAATAGTACCACATCAACAATTGCTTACCTCTAGCCCCGCTTTAGGGGATTGAAACACAGCGGCGTCAATGACGCCGCTGACGTGGCCCCAATCTAATTGCTTACCTCTAGCCCCGCTTTAGGGGATTGAAACTCAGCGTAACGGTCTTTCCGCAGCAACCCCGCTAATGCGGATTGCTTACCTCTAGCCCCGCTTTAGGGGATTGAAACAGTAAGCGCCGCTCCATTGCGACACCTCAATGTCAACTATTGCTTACCTCTAGCCCCGCTTTAGGGGATTGAAACGCCTCAGCGTCGATGTCAGGTGATTCTGTGATGGTTTGATTGCTTACCTCTAGCCCCGCTTTAGGGGATTGAAACGTGCGGACGTTAGCTTCTAAGCCAGTCATCCATCGCTCATTGCTTACCTCTAGCCCCGCTTTAGGGGATTGAAACACGCTGACCTGATACAAACCAGGCCCGCTTTCTTTCTGATTGCTTACCTCTAGCCCCGCTTTAGGGGATTGAAACTACGGGCGCGGCGGTTTTGTGTTAGGGCATTCATAATGGATTGCTTACCTCTAGCCCCGCTTTAGGGGATTGAAACTGAGGCTCCCCCCGGACCTTTCAACAAGAAAGGTCCGGGATTGCTTACCTCTAGCCCCGCTGAGGGTTATCGGATAGAACAACCGATAGCCAGCAGGGCCGGGGCTTTGCGTCATTGCGGGTATTTTTCTGGCCTTCATTTTCGTCACAATCGCGCCTTGTCATCCACTTCGGAAGAGGCTTGTTA
>JALTKC010000270.1 GCA_027076245.1 Gammaproteobacteria bacterium | reverse complement strand
TTTGACTTGCACTCTTACCGGTCACACTCTTACCGGTCACACTCTTACCGGTCACAACGTCTGTACAGTCTCTGAAGATTTTTTTCAGATAATGTTTTATACGCCAGTTCTGATGGTGCTTTATCAGTTTTAAAAAATAATCTTCCCAGCCTTTAGTCACCAGGGTATTAAGTCGGGCATAGTGTTCAAGCAAGAGCAGACAGTCGGCAAGTTTTATATCAAAACTTTGCGCCAGAAAAACAGCAAGATTTTTTAAGCGGGTGTTGATATTCAGCGGTCTGGAAAAGACTTTAACTTCTTCACCGTCAAGTGTGTAAATCTCACCCGATTGTGACAGATAGAAATTAGCATAATGCAGATCCTGATGAGCCAGAGCAGCATTGTGATGCTGCGTCAGCACCTGCATACAGGCTTTAAGTTTTTCAAGTTTGTCTGCATAACGGCTGGTGTTCCAGAACTGTGCCAGGCTTTCCCCCTGAACATACTCAAAGATTAATACCTCAATAGCTTCATCGGTGCGGCCTGCAAAAATAATGTCTGGAGTTAAAATCTGTTTATCCAGTAATCGTTGTGCGCCGTCCAGTTCTCTTTGCCAGTGTACTTTAGCGCGTTTTTTATGCACAAACAGTTTAATAATTACCGGAGTGTTCCGGTATTCTCCGCGAAACACCAGCCGTTTACCGGGGACATGTCTAAGTAATTGCTGACCGATCAATGGCTGGTTCTGCACACTAAGCTGTAGCTCGCTGTCCAGTGTAAAAGCCCTGTCTCGCAGGCGCTCTGCCAGTTGAGCTGGTCGCAACTCTTGTGGCTGTTCTTGTGACTGCTCCTGTGATCGCTCTTGTAATTGCTCTTGTAATTGATGGTTTAATGGCTTCATTACACAGCAGGCGCAGTAACAGGTGTTGAGTTATGGTTCTGATAAACATTGGCCTGTGAGCGTGTCTGCCCGGTCTGCTCTATAATATCGGCCACTCGTTGCGGCATACTGAAAATATCACTGCTGCGCATATAGGCCAGAGCATTATCCTGCCATTGCTGCCATTCTCCTGAAGTCAGCATTTGGTGCAGACGCTGATTAAAT
>JALTKC010000269.1 GCA_027076245.1 Gammaproteobacteria bacterium | reverse complement strand
TGTGCGCCGTTTCCTGAACAAAATTAATCCGTGTCTGGGGCTGATTATGGAAACTGAAATCTGGCCTAATCTGCTCAAAGAATGTGAGCGAAAAAAACTGCCCGTATGGCTGTTAAACGCTCGTATGTCTGCCCGCTCAGCAAAGGGTTATGCCCGTTTTCAGTCGCTAACCAAAACAACTTTGCAGAAATTTACCGGTATTGCCGCCCAGGATGTACTGGATGCCGGGCGGCTGAAAGAGCTGGGGGCCGATAAGCAGACCCTGCATATTACCGGCAGTATTAAATTTGATATTAAAGTCCAGTCTGATGACATGGCCGCCGGGCAGGCTTTTCGCCGGAAATTACAGTGGCAGTCTAGAACGGTTCTGATGGCTGCCAGTACTCACAGGGGAGAAGACGAACCGATCCTGACTGTTTTTCAGAATCTCAGACTCAAATACCCGGAACTGGTACTGCTTGTAGTGCCCCGGCATCCGGAACGCTTTCAGTCTGTTTATCAGATGCTCAAAGAAAAATCCGGGGGACTACAAGTGACTAAACGTACAGAAATAGAAAATGACTATGATAAAGACTTGGTTAATGTCCCTGTTAAAGCGCAAACTCAAAGAGCAGATATTTTGCTGGGAGACAGTATGGGTGAGATGATGTGCTATTTTGCCTGTTCCGATCTGGTGTTTATGGGCGGTACTCTGGTGCCGGTGGGCGGGCATAATATTCTGGAGCCGGCGGCTCTGGAATTACCCATTGTGTACGGCCCGCATATTTTTAATTTTTATGCCATTAATGAGCTTTTTTTACAATATCAGGCCGCAAGACAGGTGCGGGATACCAAAGAACTGGAACAGGTACTGGATAGTCTGTTAAGTAATAAAGCAGAACGCAAAAACATGGCAGAAAAAGCCCGTCAGCTTATTGAACAGAATGCCGGCGCACTGGATAAAATTATGGCTTTAATCAGGCCGTATTTTAATAATTAATAATCCCGTTGATTGATAAACCTATAACTTAACTCCTCTTCTTTTAGCAATAGCCCGCCCCATTTCCCTAAAGGCCTGTTCACTGATATGCTGTTCTGCATAGGGAAAAATCTGCTCATTCTCAATCTGCGCATGTTCGCTCATACTCCGGGCAAACTGCTCTGCCATTTGCTCCAGGCTGTTAAAATCCTCTGTGCGTTCTGCCAGCATATTATCCAGTGCTTCCCACAGCAGATCGGATTCTACATGCTCCCTGATCAGGGTATTTATCAGGCTGACTAACTCTAAGGACTGAGTCTGAGTACACTCCGGATCCAGAGCAATAACGGCAGGAAACAGGTGTTCTTCTTCATCCTTATGGTGTTCCGGCCCGGCCACATTAAAATAATGGCGAATTTGATCGGCAGAAGTTTCCAGTTGCTCTGTCCAGCCGTCTTTATGCAGTGCCTGGCTGAGCTTATAAAGGGAGGAAGAAAAGTGGATGATCTTGTCGTGACAACTGCGTAATAAAGACAGCGGCTGCTCAAAAGTCGGGCTGTCGTGAGTATTTTGGCCCTTATTACTTTTACTTTTATTAATTAGCTGATTAATTTGCAGCATAATCCCGCTTTCCGCATAATTCATTCCCTCTCCCTATGGGAGAGGGTCAGGGTGAGGGTCAAACTAAAAAACAAATCCGTATTTCTTACTTACATGCTCCAGCGGCTGCAAATCCGTCTCAAACAAATACTGCTCAGAAAACTGTTTTTCCGATACCCGGGTGAACAAAGTGGCTTCCATAACCGGAGACTCTCCGGTAACAGCAAATAGACGACCCCCAATTTTCAGGCTCTGTTTAAAACTTTCCGGTAATTCAGGTACTGAACCGGTGATGACTATAACATCATAAGGACCACTGCCGGCATAACCATTAGCGGCATCGGCCACTACAAACCTGACATTTTTAAGGCCTTCGGTTGTTACACGTTTTTTGGCCAGTTCACTTAAATCTTCATACAACTCGACAGTAATAACCGTATCGGCAAGATGAGCCAGCAGAGCGGTCAGATAGCCGCTGCCGGTACCGATTTCCAGTACTTTATCAGTTTCTTTAACCTGCACGGCCTGCAGAATCTTGGCCTCTATTTTTGGGGCCAGCATATGTTGACCATGGCCAATGGGTAATTCCACATCAGAAAAGGCAGCCTCTTTTAGCTCATCGGCCACAAAATGTTCTCTTGGAATGGTTTCCAGTGCCTCCAGGGCAACAGGATCAATAACATTCCAGGGCCTGATCTGCTGTTCAATCATATTGTGACGGGCGGTTTCAAAATTCATTTCCATCATGCTGTAGTGCCTTTTTTGATGTCTTGCTGAAAGTCTTGCTGAAATGGTTAACTTACGATTATAAAGGAAATGGCCCTTTAAATCCAAAATTGTAAAGTGCAATAAAAAGTGCAATAAGCAGATGCATATTGCATAGTTATAAAATACTTAAATAGTTGTAATCTATTGATATTACAGGGTTTTACAAAGTGGCACTGGTTTTGCTTATGGTTGGTGATAGTTGCTAATAATAGTAGTTGCTTATAGTTTTACTCAGTTGAATTAAAGTAAAGATAAATAGTGAGTCATAGTTCACTGAGCTTGTAAATAAAAACTTTTTGTTATTTTAGAGGGAAAAACCATGCTGTTTGAATCATTCCCGGCTGCACAGTCGGCACTCCTGTGGGGCGTCTTTATTGTCGCTCTTATTATGGGGGCGGTAGTCAATAAGACCAATTTCTGTACCATGGGTGCGGTTTCTGATATGGTCAATATGGGTGACTACAGCCGTTTTCGTTCCTGGCTGCTGGCTATTACCGTAGCCATTATCGGCATTATTGTTCTGGAATCACTGGGACTGGTCAATGCAGACAGCAGTTTCCCTCCTTATCGCAGCAGTCAGCTGGTCTGGGCCGAAAATATTCTTGGCGGCTTTCTGTTCGGTATCGGTATGACCCTGGCCAGCGGCTGCGGTAATAAAACCCTTATCCGCATTGGCGGCGGTAATATTAAGTCCATACTGGTGTTTATTATTATTGCTGTAATTGCCTACTATATGACTAATCCGTTCCCCGGCTCTGACAAAACACTGTTTTCTGTGCTGTTTTATGACTGGATACGCCCTCTGGCAATTTCCCTTGATACTAACCAGGATTTAGGCTCTCTGGTTAATAGTGATAATCCGGTAGGAACACGGCTGATTATCGGTGGTATTCTGGCGGCTCTGCTGTTGATTTATATTGTCAAAAGCAAACATTTCTGGTCCAGTTCTGACTACTGGCTGGGTGGGCTAATTGTAGGGCTGGCGGTACTGGCCGGCTGGTATCTGAGCAGCACCGTAATGGTGGATGTGCCTGATGAAGAAGCACAGTACTCTCTGGTGGAGTACTATGAAAACTGGGATATGATCAGTGAATCTGAAGAAGGCAAGCCGGCTCAGGGCGCGCCTCTGTCACCTCAGTCATTTACCTTTATTAACCCCATCGGCCAGACTCTGGGCTATGTCAGCAACGGCTTAAATTCAGCCATGCTGACCTTTGGTATTGTTGCGGTGTTTGGTGTTATTTTCGGCTCCTTTATCTGGGCCTTAATCAGCCGCAGTTTCAGGGTCGAATGGTTTGTTAATTTTAAAGATTTTCTGACTCATGTTATCGGCGCGGTATTAATGGGCTTTGGCGGTGTACTGGCCATGGGCTGTACTATCGGGCAGGGTATTACCGGTGTTTCTACTCTGGCTGCAGGTTCCATTATGGCCTTCCTGGCCATTGTCTTCGGCAGTGCCCTGACCATGAAAATCCAGTATTACCAGATGCTCTATGAAGATGCTTCGTTTTTTGCGGTGTTAATTACAGCTCTGGTCGAGCTGAAACTGCTGCCAGCGGGTATGAGAAAGCTGGAAGCCCTGTAAGCCTTTTTCCTTGGAGCGCGGGCATCCCTGCCCGCGTCAATTACAGAGAGTTTTCCCTGATAAATATTTCCAGATCGGTCAGAGACAATGGCCTGGAAAAATAATACCCCTGATAAATTTCGCAATCAAAGCGTTCCAGCATCTCAACCTGCTCGGCTGTTTCTACACCTTCAGCCAGGGTATGCTGAGACAGGTTCTTGCCAATACTGACAATACTCTGCACCATGGCCTGATAGCGTTGATTGTGCAGCATTTCATCCACAAAACTTTTATCAATTTTAAGTTCATCAATGGGCAGCTTTTCCAGCATGCTCAGCGATGAATAACCGGTACCAAAGTCATCCAGAGACAACTCAATACCTTGTTCCTTAGCACTTTTTAGAATCGGAAGTACATAATCCAGATCTTCTATAAACAGACTTTCAGTTAACTCCATGGTCAGGTAATTAATATCAAAGCCATGAAAATTAACCATAAACAGCAGCTTTTCCAGACAGTTCTTAACACTGAACTGTTTTACAGATACATTGATGGAAAGGCGGAATTTTTGCTGCAGCTTTTCATGCAGAGCCTGAATTTCACGCAGGGCGCAGTTAAAAATAAATTCACCAATATCCGGCATCTGTCCAGTGGCCTCTGCTACCGCAATAAACTGATCAGGCGGAACCATACCCAGGGTTTTATTGTTCCAGCGAGCCAGTGCCTCAACTCCGTAAAGCCGACCATCTTTGGTAAGCTGTGGTTGGTACACAAGAAACAGTTCACCATTTTTAATGGCTGAACGAAGCTGCAGCTCAATGTCGGATGTTAAGCGTGTATGATCCTTCATTTCAGCCGTATAAAACTGCCAGGTATTTTTCTCTTTTTTAGCCTCGTACATGGCAATATCAGACTGACTCAGCAGGGCTTCCAGTGTTCTGGAATCATAAGGATAGCGGGCAATACCAATACTGACACCAATATAAAACTGGTAACTGTCAATAAAATAAGGGCTGGAAATGGTACTTATCAGTTGTTCAATGGTTGTTTCATCCTGTGTTCGGTTACGAGTTTTCATTAATATAATAAACTCATCACCGCCCTGACGAATGACCAGACTGTTGCTGTTAAAATTTTTATTAAAAAAAGACTGGAAACGCCTTGCCGTCTCAGTCAGAACCTTGTCACCAATCTGATGACCATAGTGATCATTGATGTTTTTAAAATTATCGAGATCC
>JALTKC010000268.1 GCA_027076245.1 Gammaproteobacteria bacterium | reverse complement strand
CTATTTAAGAACGGCGAAGAATGTATTTTTAAATACAAGCGGCCCATCTTTTTTGAGGGCATACCGTTTTTACTACAGCAGCCTGATTTAATTGATCGCTCTGTCCATTTTGATTTCAAAGGTTTTAAAAAAGGACAGAAACCGGAAGAATCATTTAAACAGGAAAGAGAACGGGCCATGCCTGAAATATTTGGCGCTGTGCTGGATCTTTTCAGTGCTGCATTAAAACGGTTACCGGAAACCAGTCTGATGGCTCAGGTACGGATAGCGGACTTTGCTGCTTTAGGACAGGCTGTTTCTGAAGTCCTGGGCACGCTATACCAGGAAAACGAAGACTTTAGCACCAGACTGGCAGAGCATCAGAAAAGCCTGCGTTTACGTAGTATGGAAGGCTCTCCGGTTGTTCTGGCCATGCTACAGCACTTCGCTAATCTCAAGACAGAGACAGGCGAAAGACTATATCACTGGGAAGGTACACCGGGCACGTTACTGGGTGTTCTGTCCCTGGGCAGGCGTACAACGGCTGGCTTCCCTCAATCAGCTAAAGGAATGGCTGAGATATTACAGCGGTTTACTAAAACGCTGGACAGTATCGGGATCCACATCATCAATCTGGAACGGCATACTGAATTAGGTAATTTGTACCGCATTGAGTGGGACGACAAGATCGGAGAGTAAAACATTCAGGACGGCTCCAAACTATGTTCAGCATGTTCATACTTTTTTTTCTCCACCTGACATTATTAAGGGTGCAAAATAAGTTCAGAAGTTCAGCCTTCCAAACTATGTTCAGTAAGTTCAGTTTATTGCAGCACGGATTATACTGAACAACCTGAACTTATGATGGAAGCTGAATATGCTGAACTTATGATGGAAGGCTGAACTTCTGAACTTATTTCAGGGGCTTAATAATGTCACAGCCGGAAAAAAGAACATACAAACTTAGTGAACATAGTATGGAAAAGTCCAGAAACAATTTTAAGGAATTAAGAAAATGACAGTAAAAATAAAACGTGAATTACCTGAAGCATTAAGCAGCATGACGGGCACAGAACTACAGACCAGTCTGGATACTATGCAGCGATTGAAAGC
>JALTKC010000267.1 GCA_027076245.1 Gammaproteobacteria bacterium | reverse complement strand
GTTTTATATAATACCCTGCATTTCTCGTTCCCACGCTCCTGCGTGGGAATGCATACCGTACTCACCACCCCCTGTAAACCTCGAGCAGCCCTTCTTTCCCTGCATAATCTCTGGCACTGGAATAGCACCAGTGTACTGCCTCATCCACATACCCACGCTTAACCGGGTTTTGATGAATATACTCAACTTTCTGACGTAACATAGCCTCATTCTGAATCCACTCAGGATGAACCCCTTCTTGCCAAAATTGATATGCACGATCCTTTTTATGCGCTTTTTTGTAAAATGCCAGCTGTTCCAGTATCTGTTTTACCTTGTTCTTTTTCAGGTAGTCTAAAAGTTGCCTAGCTGTACAGGATTTAAAACGTGCAATGTCCCGATCAAGATGCTGGCTCTGGACAATCAGGTGACAATGGTTTTCAAGTATAACGTAGGCATAAAGAGTTAAACCTTCCCTGATTAAATACCGTAAAGAATCCAAAAGGATGGTTACTGTATCAGGACGGGTAAAAACCGGAATCCAGTGCAATACAGTCAATGTAATAAAATGTGGCAATGCTGGATCAGTTATTTTATATCGGCTCCTGCCCATTAATTTTATCTCCATATATTCCTGTTAGTCATTTATGGCTTACATAATCCTGTATGAATATCAGACAGAACTACATTCTGACTATTATGGTATGCATTCCCACGCAGGAGCGTGGGAACGAGAAACATTAACCATCTAAATTCTCCTTTTAACTGTTCAATAGAATTAAACAGAACCTGTAAAACTACATACAGTGTCCATACTTGCGTTTAGTTTAACAAAGTATAGGGGGCAGTTCATTATAAATATGGGAATGAGAAATCTTGAGGAGAATCAGGATGGGAAGTGCGCTGGCTTCGTTTCACACTCCCCTAGCCCCCACCCATCAAGGGAGGGGGAACTGGTTGGAGCTTTTTACTTTGTAAAGAAACAGGGGTGCAGGTCATGGAATCGGGGTAGCCCTGTCGGGACCGTTTGCGGCACGGATGCCGCGACCGAGCGGCCAGGGATGGCAGTGTTTTGCGTGTCTCGACAGGGCTGCGCCGGTTTCAGGGCCGGTG
>JALTKC010000266.1 GCA_027076245.1 Gammaproteobacteria bacterium | reverse complement strand
GCCGCGTGATGCCACAGCCGTCTTATCGGCACAGTTAAGCAGGCTTAAAAAGTGCTTCTGAGGTTTATAAGCGGTTAATCTCCCTCCCTGTGCAAACTGCCGTAAATTATGAAATAACGGCGGTCCCTGACGCACGGCATAAACACCGGACTTGGGGCGGGGATGATTGACCATGGAGGCAATATCTCCGGCTGCAAAGATATTGCTGTGGGATACAGATTGCAGGTAGTCATTAACCTGGATAAAGCCCTTATTGTCCACCGCCAGCCCGGATTGTCCAGGCCAGTCAGGGGGACTGGCACTGGTACACCAGATCACCGCATCCGTGGCAATTACTGAACCATTTTTACAGCCCAGAAGGCGTTTTTTTTCAGCTTTATCCGGTTCTATATTATTAATCTGGGTATCCGTTAACAGATTAATTTGACGCTGCTTAAACAGTTTCTTAATGCGTCTCTGAACGGATGGATTATGAGTGGGCAAAACCGTTGAATCAGCAGTAATTAATGTATATTTTAATGTTTTGCCATTGGCATCACCGCTCTTTCGGAGCAGTTCTTCTGTCAGACGAAACTGCACCGCCATAATCAGTTCAACACCACTGGCACCGCCCCCGACTACGCAGATATGTTCAAACTCACTATTATTTAAAGCCTGATCAATTATGCTGTCCAACTGGCTTATAAAAGATTTAACCGGTTTTACGGGAATAGCATATTCGCATACACCGGGAATATTAAAATCATCAGGAGTAGAACCAATATTAATGGACAACAGATCATATCTTACCGGAGGACGACGGTCGGAATAAACCAGCTGCTGCTGCGGGTCAATACGGGTAACAGCCGTATGGTAAAGACGGGCATGGGCATACTCTGCCAGCGGCCTTAAATCCAGATGCACATCATCATAGTTATATTGACCGGCGATAAAGCCCGGCAGCATACCGGAATAAGGCGTGTGGATATCACTGGCCAACAGGGTAATTCTTAAACCCGGCAACGGATTCATGGCAAACATTCTTAACAGTCCGACATGACTATGTCCGCCGCCAATAAGCACAAGTTCTTTAACGGCAATATCTGACTGATTGTT
>JALTKC010000265.1 GCA_027076245.1 Gammaproteobacteria bacterium | reverse complement strand
TACCCGGACACCTTTACGGGCAAACAGGCGGCACAGGCCGGCCACCATAACACTTTTCCCGGCATCGGAAGTGGTGCCCTGAATCATTAATGTTTTTGCCTGCTTATTATTATTTTGCATGTTAGAATATGCTTCTTTAATGTTATGCCTTGTTAACGCTGAGGCTATATTACTGTAATTTTTTAATGGATTAAATCAAAGGAACACCATGTTTATTATTCTATCATGCGCTTTACTGCTTGATTATTTATTTTCTGAACCGACCAAATACCACCCTCTGGTGGGCTTCGGCCGTCTGGCCGAACAGCTTGAACTGCGCCTGAACGATCAACACGTTCAGCACAGTGATGAACAGTTACGGGTAAATGGTTTTCTGGCTGTTTTAGTCTGTCTGATCCCGGCCTGGTTTCTTAGCGATTTTTTAACTCCGGATAATTTTATCGGTTATGCCGTTGAAATTATAATTGTCTGGCTGGCTATCGGCTTAAGCAGCCTTAAACAGCATGCCCGAAATATTTATGAGCCATTGATGGCCGGACAGACAGATAAAGCCCGTCAGGCTCTGGCTATGATTGTCAGCCGTGATACTGAATCCATGGAAAGCGAAGATATTGCCCGCGCAGCCACAGAGTCCGTTCTAGAAAACGGTAATGATGCCGTATTTGCCGCTATTTTCTGGTTTTTGGTTGCCGGTGCACCCGGTATTGTTGTGTACCGGCTCACCAATACCCTGGATGCCATGTGGGGCTATAAAAACGATCGTTTTAAGGCTTTCGGCTATTTTGCAGCCAAACTGGATGATTTGCTTAACTATATTCCAGCCCGTTTAACTGCAGTGACTTATGCCTTTATGGGGAACTGGCACCATGCCACTAAATGCTGGGCCAGACAGGCACCCTTCTGGGAAAGCCCCAATGCCGGAGTAGTAATGGCTGCCGGAGCCGGTGCCCTGGGCGTACAACTGGGCGGCAGTGATCAGTATCATGGTGAAATTAAGGATCGTCCCGGTCTGGGCTGCGGAAAAACGGCTGAACCACAGACCATTATTGAAGCTTCTGGTTTACTGGATCGCAGTACTTTATTATGGCTTTTTGCCG